>JAISOQ010000188.1 GCA_031275515.1 Treponema sp.
GTTGGATATTAATTCGGTGCTCCTCGTTTCTTCGGGAAACGCCGGAGAAACCGAAGCCGCGGTTACCGTGGGGAAGCCCTATGTGCCGGGCGCCCGGGTGTCCGCGAAGGTGGAGGGCCATGAAAAGGGCGATAAGATCATCGTCTTCAAGTATAAGCCCAAAAAAGATTACCGCCGCAAACAGGGTCACCGCCAGCGGTATTCGATCCTCAGGATTGAGGATATCGCCGGGGTATGACGCCGGGATAAAACCTGCATGATCGAGATCGACGCGGTTTTGGACGAAGGGGGGCTTCTCCGATCCTGCGGGGTCAGGGGCCATGCCCGGGCAGGGGCCCGGGGGAACGATATTGTCTGCGCCGCCGTTTCGGTGCTGGCCAGGACGGCCCTGCGGGCCCTTTCGGGAAAGGAAGGGGTTGTGGTCCGGGGAGGGGCCCCGGAACGGGGTGTTTTCCGGATGGAGACGGAAGCGGCGGGGGAGGGGAAGAGCTTCCTTGCCTCCGCGGGGGCGTTTCTGATCGAAGGGTTTAAACTGGTTTCGGAGGAATACCCCGGTTATTGTACATTGCATATTCATACTGAACGGAGGAACTAATATGGCACGGAAACGGGGCGGCAGCGGCGCGAAAAACGGACGGGACTCGAACCCCCAATACTTAGGCATCAAGGCCCCCAGCGGCGCTTCGGTTAAGGCCGGAACCATCCTTGTGCGCCAGCGGGGTACTAAGATACACCCTGGCCTCAATGTAGGCTGCGGCGGGGACTACACCCTTTTCGCCAAGGTAGACGGCGATGTCTCCTTCTCCCAACGCCGGGGCCGCAAACTTGTCGGCATTATCCCCGCCGTTGAATAGCTAACCTCATGCGGGGAACTCAACCGTGACGGTTATGCGTTACATCCCCTCACAAAAGGCAGGAAAATATAGTCCTCTCTCAAATCCCCTTTTATTGTCCGGCAGGACAGGCGGGCGGCGTTTTAATTTCCGGCTATCCCGGATGTGACGTTTATGGAAAAATTTGCCGACGAAGCGTTGATTGAAGTCTCCTCGGGGAAGGGCGGAAACGGCTGTATCAGTTTCCGCAGGGAAAAGTATGTACCCAGAGGAGGGCCCGACGGCGGCGACGGCGGGCGGGGAGGAGACGTGATTTTCCAGGTGCGCCGCAACCTGCGCACTTTGGCCCATCTGCGGCATAAGCGATCTTTCCATGCGGAAAACGGGCGGGATGGCGAGGGATCCCAGCGGCATGGCCGGGGCGGCTCTGATGTGGTCATTCCCGTGCCTCCGGGAACGGTGTTAAAGGACGGGGAAACCGGGGATTTCATCCGGGACTTTGGGAAGGATGAAGGAACCTTTGCGTTTCTCTCCGGCGGAAACGGAGGCTGGGGGAATGTCCGCTTTAAGTCGGCGGTAAACCAGGCGCCAAGAAAAGCCCTGCCGGGGCAGCCGGGAGTGACCCGGCTGCTTAGGGTGGAACTGCGTATTCTGGCGGATATAGGCCTTGTGGGGTTCCCCAACGCGGGAAAATCTTCCCTTCTGGACCGGTTCACCAACGCCCGTCCAAGGATAGCGCCCTATCCGTTTACCACCAAGATCCCGAATCTGGGGGTGCTTACCCTGGGAGACCGGGACATAGTTCTGGCGGATATTCCGGGGCTTATAGCCGGGGCTTCCCAAGGCGCCGGGCTGGGGATACGGTTTCTCAAACATATTTCCCGGACATTGGGGCTTGTCTTTTTGATCGACCTGGGGGACGCCTCTTATGCGGAGGCCTTTGATACCCTGTACCATGAATTAGAAGCCTTTTCGCCGGAGCTGGTACGGAAACCCCGGATCATCGCGGGTTCCAAGACCGACCTTGAGGGGGCCTCCGATCGTTTGGAGACCCTTCGTAAAAAGTATTCAGGCGAGTCTGTGCTGGGGATTTCCGTGTTCTCCGGCGAGGGGTTAAACGAACTGGCCGGGGCTGTAGGGGCCCTGGCGGATCGTCTGGACCGCCAGACGCCAAAGGCTGAAACGGACGCGCCGGGCGGGGAGGGGAGGGCGCAGTGAAACTTGCAATCCTGGGGGGCAGTTTTAACCCGGTGCATCTGGGCCATTTGTGGCTGGCTGATGCGGCGCTTTCTGTCTTGGGGTATGACCGGATTATCCTGGTCCCGGCCTTTATATCGCCGTTTAAACCCGGCGCCCGGGAGACTTCCCCTGCGGACCGCCTGGATATGCTGGCCGCCTCCATACCGGGGGATCCCCGGATCATTGTTGACAACTGTGAAATCAAACGGGGCGGCGTTTCCTATACCATTGATACCATCGCCGATATTAGACGGCGTTACTGCCCGGCAGGGAAGCCGGGCCTCATCATAGGCGACGATCTGGTTCCGGCTTTTTCCCAATGGCGCCGGGCGGAAGATATTGCCGCCGAAACGGACATCATCATCGCCCACCGGGAATCTGCGGAACCTGCGGCTTTCCCCTATCCCTGTACGCCGCTTAACAACGCCATTATGGAGCTTTCTTCCGCCGCGGTTCGGGAACGCATTCAAAACGGGGAACCCTGGCGCTCCCTGGTACCTCAGGGGGCCCGGTTCATCATAGAAGATCGCCGTCTGTATGGGTATACGCCCCCTGTGTTCAGGGAAGACGCCGGAGGGGGCGTTTGCAGGACGAAAGTCACCCATGAACTTATCGCCCGGGTGGAGGCGGAGGTGCGGTCCCTGGTAAGCCCTTCCCGGTTTCTCCATTCCCGGAGCGCTGCCCTTATGGCCTATGACTTGTGCGTTCATTTCCGGCTGGACCCGGACCGGGGCTACCTGGCGGGCATGGCCCATGATATGGCCAAGTCCCTGCCGGAGGAGGAAATGATGCGCCTCGCCTGCCAGGAGGAGGGCAGGAATTTTTCCAAGCTGGAACAGAAGAAACCTTCCCTGCTTCACGGCAAGGCCGGGGCGGTTTTGCTCCGCCAGAAATTCGGCATTGAAGATGAGGACATTCTGGAAGCGATACGGTATCATACCACCGGGAGAGTGGGGATGGGACCCCTGGCCCGGGTGGTGTATGCAGCCGACAAAATCGAAAATTCCCGCGGGGATGTCAGGGGAGAAGTCCGGGATTTTTCCCGGTTTGCCGATTTGGACAGCCTCTTTACGGCGGTCCTGGAGGACACCGTGGCGTTTCTGCGTTCAAACCAGATGGATCTTTCGGCGGGGACCCTCAAGCTGCTTGACGCTATGCACAAAGGGAGGAATTGGTGAAAGGGCGGCAAACTAAAACCGATGCAAGCATCTTCCTTCTGGCCCTCATCGTGGTACTCCTGGGGGCAGGGGTTTTTTTCACCCTTATGGCCCTGCGGCAGGACCCCATAGAAGAGGCTCTTTCCGGCGACCGGGTTATTAATACCCTTTTTGTCTTTGAGTCGGAAGGGAAGCCCCTGGCGTCCTATGTGCTGATGTACTACCCCGGAACCAAAAGGGCGGCGGTGTTCGACATTCCCGGGGAAGTCGGCCTGATAATCAAACGGATCAACCGGGTAGACCGTATAGATACGGTATATGAGCCGTATCATACAGCGACTTTTGAAAGTGAAATTGAGGCGCTTTTGGGGATTGACCTCAATTTTTCTATAATATACGAGCTTCCCTCCCTGGGGAAGGTGGTGGACCTCATAGAAGGGGTGGAACTGTTTATCCCCGCGGCGGTTTCGGTGTACGAGCCGGACAACCTGATCCTGTTCCCCTCCGGGATAATCCGTCTGGACGGGGATAAAGTCCTTTCATTTCTCACCTACCGGCTTCCTGAGGAGGATGACTATCTGGTAACTTTTAGGCGGCAGCGTTTTTTCCTGGGCTTTATCAGCAGGCTGGGGGAAAAGAACGAAGCTCTAAAAAATTCCGCCATACTCCAGGCCGTTCAGCCCCTGATGAAGACCGGAATGAATCAGCATACCCGTATACGCCTTTTCAATGAGTTGTCAAATATTGATACGGCCAGGATGAACATTCAGAGTGTGGGGGGAAATTACCGGGAAGTATCGGGGCAGCGGCTCCTCTTCCCCTATTATGACGGGAGCCTCATCAAAGAGATAGTCCGGCAGTCCCTGGGCGCCTTGACCCGGCAGGTGGAAGGTTCTCTCTCGGAACGGGTCTTTACGGTGGAGGTTTTGAACGGTACGGGGACTACGGGCCTTGCGGGACGAACCGCGGAACTGCTCCGGGGATTCGGCTACGATGTCATTTCCATCGGGAACGCCGGCAACAGCGATTACGAGGCCACGGAAATCATAGACCGGTCCGGTTCCGCCGAAGTGGTCCGGATTTTTGCGGAAACTATACGATGTACGAATATTCGTTCCGAAGCCGTCGCGCCGGAGGAACTGGATATAGGATTGAACCTGGGCCTGCAGAATTTGGAATACAGGTCGGATTTTACCCTTATTATTGGCAGGGATTTTAATGGACGATACGTTACCGGTGAATGACGGGACCGCCCTTGCCCGGGACCTGGGCGTTTTGCTCCGGGACCACAAAGGCGGGGATGTGGCGGTGTTGGATATGCGGGCATTGAACGGCTGGACCAATTTTTTTGTGATTGCAACGGTTTCAAGCCATACCCATCTCCAGGGGCTGTTGCGGCATATTAAGGAATTTTGCCGGGATCAGGGGGCTGACATCCTCAGAGGCCGTCGTAAAATCGCCCTGGAAGATGAATGGGCGTTAATAGACCTCGGTACGGTAGTGGTACACCTTATGACAGAGAAATCCCGTTCTTTTTATGAACTGGAACGGCTTTGGAACACTGGGGGAGCGCATATACAGTACCTCGAATCCGGGACAAAGGAAGGTTAAAGGGGCAGTTCTTCACGGCCCCATTCCCCGCCTTGTTATCGCCTCATGTCATGGTTGACTAAATTGGCCGGTTCCTTCCTTATTCCCATAATATGCGCCCATTCTGTTGGAAGACCGCCCTGAAATCAGCCCCGGTTTTCGGCGGAGGATCGGCTATTCGTCAAAATCGTCGTAGTCTGCATCCTCTTCGTAGTCGTCAAAGTCCTCTTCATAGTCGTCATCATCGTCGTCGTCATCAAAATCATCATCGAAATCATCTTCAAAATCGTCGTCCATATCATCGAAGTCATCTTCTTCCTCAATGTCATCCTCTTCGTCATCATCTTCATCGCTGAAGAGGAGGATTGAACCGGGAAGGTCATAATTTGGCTCGCTTTGCAGAGGAAACAATGCGAGTTCGTCTGCGGAAAACCGCTCATCAGTCATGGCCTCGTACAGAACCATAGTTTTCTCCATTGGCATCATGTTTCACAGGTCCGCAAGGCGAACCTGGTCCGTCTTGCGGACTGTGTAATTTCTGCTAAAAATACGATTAGACCGTATTCCTCTTGAAACATAAGGGACAGATTCAGTATCTGTCAACTGGTTTTTAGCCCAGTTTGGAATTTTTTTCATTTTTATGAATCTTAATCCTGGCGGGCCGTTTTTGCATACCCGCCGCCGAATCTGCAAATAATCGGACATAAACTGCTGTTATGCCCTTATTCCGTCTTTACACGCTCTGTTCTTTTTCGGTATACTTTTTTTGGTTGACAAAGGCAAGGCAAATGGGCGGCGCGTGGAAAATACAGGCTCCTGGTAAAATCAACCTGCATCTTAGGGTAGGAGCCCGGCGTATCGACGGGTATCATGAGCTGGAAAGCATTTTCCTTTGCTTGGACTTTGGGGATACCCTGTGGTTTGAGACAGGAGAGCCGGGTTATGGGGAATCCGGATGTTCTATAGAGTTTGCCGAAGGGTCGGCGCCTGTCTGGGCGCGGGCCTTGACGCCTGACCGGAACATCATTGCCCGGACGGCGGCTCTTTTCCGGGAGCGGACGGGGTTCGATAAATCCCTCCGGGTTAGGCTGGAGAAACGTATCCCCTTGGGCGGGGGCATGGGCGGCGGCTCTTCCGATGCCGCGTCGACCCTTATCGCCCTGGACGCCCTGGCGGGGACAGCCCTTTCGCGGGATGTTTTGCGCGATATGGCAGCCGCATTGGGAAGCGATGTTCCGTTTTTCCTGACCGGAGGTGCTGCCCTGGTTTCAGGCAGGGGAGAAATCGTCGAGTCCATTGAGACCTCCGGGTATGCGTCCTGGCGCAGAGGCGTTCCTTTTTGGGTGGTCCTGGTGAATCCCGGGTTTTCCAGCGATACCGGGGAAGCCTATGCGCTTCTGGATGAAGCGCGCCGTAAGGGGACAGCAGAGAGCGGATGGACAGTGGAGGGAGAGGTTCTTGGTAAGGCTCTGGAAAAGCATCCTGCTTTTTGGCCTTATGGGAATGATTTTCTTCCGGTGTTTTTAATTCCTGGCCCGGGAGGGGATATGACTTCTTCCGGTAAGGCGTACCGGGATATATTAGAGGATTTGCGGATTTTGGGAGCGGATTTCTCAGGCTTATCCGGCGCCGGATCTACCTGTTTTGGGATATTTTCCCAAAAAGAGGCTGCGGAACAAGCGGTGCAGTTACTTTTAAGGCGCCATATGTTTGTGGAATTAACAATTCCTCTTGCGCGTTCGGTCAAGGCAGTATTACAATAGGGATTACTAGATTAGCTGGACCGAAAATAAAAGGAGCGCGTCATGGAAATAACCGATATTCGGGTTCGTAAAGTGGCCGGCGAGGGGAAATTAAAAGCCTATGTAACTGTAACATTTGATGACTGCTTTGTGGTTCATAATGTAAAAATTATTGAAGGAAAAAGCGGCGTGTTTATAGCCATGCCGAGCCGGAAGACCAGGGCTGGAGAATACAAGGATGTCGCTCATCCTATTCATCCTGAATTCCGGGCTGAATTGCAAAAAAGGATTTTGGATCGCTACGACTTTGGTAACGGTCCTGATGATCCGACGGTAGAATTGTAATTATTGGGACGTAGGCAAGTGGTAAGCCACCGGGTTTTGGCTCCGGCATTCACAGGTTCGAACCCTGTCGTCCCAGATTAAGCGCCGGTGCGCTTTTTACCAGGGTAAGCAGGGGCTGTAACCCCGGGAAAAGTAGGACCCGTGATAAAATGTGCGGGGTGTTTTATTTGTCTCCGTGTCCGTGCGGCCAACGCAGCGGGTACTTTTTTCACTGTCCGATTACAGGAGTTGTACATGAGTCAGGTTGTTTTCGCGGCCCGTAAGCGGGCTAATACGGGATCGGGGGATGCCCGCAGGGTCAGGCGGGCCGGTCGTATTCCGGCGGTTATTTACGGCCATTCAGGGCCGGCATTAACCATAGACCTGGATGCCTTGGAATTTGTCAATGGCGTAAAGGGAATTTCCGAAAGTACGATTGTAAAAGTGAACGTGGACGGAGAAGGGCATGACGCCTTTGTCAAGGCGACCCAGCGGAATATCCTGAGCGGCCAGGTCCTCCATGTTGATTTTTATGAAGTTGAGAGCGGTACCATGCTCCGCGCCCGTGTGTCAATCCAAATAGAAGGGAATCCTATTGGCGTCCGGGAAGGCGGTATTCTGGAGACCCCCCTTCATGACATCGAAGTTGAATGTCTGCCCGGGAATCTGCCGGAGCGCATTATCGTGGATATTTCCGGCCTGGGGGTCAACCAGTCTATTCATGTGCGGGATATAGCTCTGGCTGAAGGGGTCAAGCTGATTTCCGCAGGCGATCAGGTAGTAGCCCTGGTGAAATTTGCTAAGGAGGAAAGCGCCTCCTCCGAAGAAGGGGCGGTTCAGGAAGGCGCCCCCTCCAAGGAAGCGGCTAAGAGTTAATTCCTCCTCCTGGACGGAAAGATGGCCGATTTTTTTAGCCGGAGCGTATAAAAAAATGGCAAGCCGTTATCATACAATGACGTCTGAATTATCCAGGATGTACTTAATTGTGAAAAGATGAGTAACATACCCGGCCCTCTAAAGGGCCGGGGTTTTGTTTTTGGGCCTGTTTTACCTTCCTGGTCCTTTAATGCTGCATAAAGAGTGAATTTGTGTATGAATCTGATCGCGTTTCCGCTTCTGTAGGCTTTGAAGCTGTGGTGAGGGACGCCCTGGGAGAATGGCCAAGGGGAACGAGGTTCCTGGCGGCGGTTTCCGGGGGGGCCGATTCTACGGCCATGCTTGCGGCCTTGACAGGAATGCGGCGGGAAAAAGGTTTTGCTTTGCGGTGTTTCCATGTGGAACATGGCATACGTCCGGCGGAGGAAAGCCGGGGGGACGCGGCGGCGGTGCGGGAACTCTGCAAAAAGCTGGAGGTTCCCTGCCGGGTAGTTCACATCCCCCCAGGGGTCATCGCGGAAGCGGCCAGGTCCCGGCGTATAGGGACAGAGGCGGCTGCCCGGCTTTTCCGCCACGCCGCATGGAACCGGGAAGCCTCCCGTATAGGCGCGGAACGGGTGCTGGTGGCCCATACCAGAGACGATCTCCTGGAAACGGTCTTGATGCGCGTTCTCAGGGGCGCCGGGCCGGCCGGGCTTGCGGCCATGCCCCGTTCCCGGGGCCGGGTCCTGAGGCCCCTCCTGGCATTGAACCGGTCCCAGGTGCTGGCATACCTGGAAGAGCGGGGCATCCCTTTCAGGACCGACTCCACCAATGCGGATTCCGCCTTTCTCAGGAACCGTATCCGGAACCGGCTTGTACCTTTTCTGGACGAACTTTTCCCCGGCTGGCGGCCTGCCGTGGTCAATCTGGGAGAAACCCAGCGGCTGGCGGCGGAATTTCTCGCTGCGGAGGCGGAACGGCGTATTCCCTGGGAGGAGCGGGATCAGGGGGGATGCCGCATTTCTCAGGGGACCTTCTTTTCCCAGCCGGAAATACTTCGGGAAGAAGGGGTTTTCCTGGCGGCGGACAGGCTCGGCGGCGGTCAGCCCCGGCGGGGGAGCGTCAGGCGTTTTACCCGGGGCGGACGCCGGGCCCTGGATTTAGGGGGAGTGCGTCTTGAGGCCGCCGGGGATTGGGTGATCGTCTCTTCCGGGGTAAAAGATTGCAGTGAAGAAGGCTTTTCACTGTTGATTAAAGAGCCGGGAATATATAAGCTAAAAGAGTATCCCCTGACTTTGCAGTGTCTGCCGCCGGAAGAAAAAACTTCCAGGACCCTGGAGAGGATGACCGGGGGAAACTTCCGGGCGGGGCTGCCCCTGGTTCTGCGGCCTTCCCGTCCGGAAGATCGGATAGGCGGCGTAAAAGGCTTTTCTCTGCGTAAAGCCCTTGATAGGGCCTGCTGTTCGGAGTATACCGGTAGTATTACGGCGGAGGATTCCTGGGGGACCGTTGCATTTATAGGCATAGGACGGGACGGGGCGGCTGTTATTGCGGATAGGAACGGAAACGATTCGGGCCGCAGGGAGGATTTTTTTTCTTTTGTAATTAACGAAGACCCGGGGGCGAATAAAATGCCGGGCGTTTGCGAGGGTCTTTAGTGCAGATTGATTTTGGGGGTTGAATGTTCAACGAGCAGAATAATAAAATGCCGCCGCGTCCGCCAATGGCAGGCGGTAAGCCGAACCGGTTTGCCCTGGTTTTTTTCCTCGTTATAGTGGGGCTGTTTGTCGCCTATTTTTTTAGAAGTGAAACCCCGGTTATCCAGGAAATTCCCTATTCGGCTTTTACCGCTTATTTGGACCGGAATGAGATAACGGCGGTAAAAATTCTGGATAACAACACTATTGAGGGCACTCTCAGGGGGATGTCCGGGGACCCTGTGCATTTCAAGACCCTGATCCCCTACCAGGACCCGACCCTGCTTCCGGGCCTTAGGGAAAAGGGGATCAACGTGTCGGGAGCGGTTTCCGGGTTAAGCCCGGGGCGTATTCTCATAGAATTTCTCCCCTGGATCATAGGGTTTGGCTTTATCTGGTTTATGATGAGGAACGTGCAGGGCGCGGGGAACAGGGCCTTCCAGTTTGGGAAGAGCCGGGCCAAACGCTACCAGGACGAAGGAAAGAAGATCTCCTTTGCCGATGTTGCAGGTCAGGAGGATGCCAAGTACGAGCTTCAGGAAGTAGTGGCCTTCCTCAAAAATCCTCAGAAATTTACCAAAATGGGCGCCCGTATTCCCAAAGGGGTACTCCTGGTGGGTATGCCAGGAACCGGGAAGACTCTCATGGCCAAGGCAGTGGCCGGGGAGGCCGGGGTGGCCTACTTTCACATGTCGGGTTCGGATTTCGTAGAGATGTTTGTAGGGGTAGGGGCTAGCCGCGTCCGGGACCTCTTTGAACAGGGGAGGAAAAGCGCCCCGTGTATTCTTTTTATTGACGAGTTGGATGCCGTGGGGCGTACCAGGGGAGCCGGTTACGGCGGGGGTCATGATGAACGGGAACAAACCCTGAATCAACTGTTGGTTGAGATGGACGGCTTTGATTCCAAGGATGGGGTAATTATCCTTGCCGCCACGAACCGCCCGGACGTGTTGGACCCGGCGCTGCTTAGGCCCGGACGTTTTGACCGCCAGGTGATGGTGGCGATGCCGGACATCAAAGAGCGGGAAGCTATCCTCAAGATTCATTCAAGTAAGATTCCTTTGGCGGAGGACATTGATTTGGCCCGGATAGCCCGGGCGACGCCGGGGATGAGCGGAGCGGAGATCGCCAATCTGGTAAACGAGGCGGCTCTTTTTGCAGCCCGTAAGGACCAGACTGTGGTAGCGATGCCCGATTTCGAGGAAGCCCGGGACAAGGTTCTTATGGGAGTTGCCCGGAAGACCCTGGTGATCTCTGAAAAAGAACGCCGTATGACCGCTATCCATGAGGCCGGCCATGCCCTGCTTCATTATTTCCTGAAAAATTCCGACCCTCTTCACAAAGTGACTATCGTTCCCCACGGCAGGGCCTTGGGCATGGCTATTTCCCTTCCTGAGGCGGACAGCTATAGCCGGACCAAAGGGTGGATCGAGGACCGTATCGTTATCTGTTACGGCGGCTGGGTGTCGGAAAATCTTTTCTATAATGAAACCACTACAGGGACCAAACAGGACCTTGAGCAGGCCACTGATATGGCCAGGCGTATGGTCTGTGAGTGGGGTATGGCTGAAAACCTAGGGCCGGTTACCTACGGCCAGGAAGAAGAACCCATTTTCCTGGGCAAAGAGATAGCCCGGCACAAGGATTACTCTGAGGAAACCGCCCAACACATAGACCGGGAAATCAAACGTATTCTGGATGCCGCCAGGAATATTGCCGAGACTATTCTTTCCGAGAATAAGGCAAAACTGGAAAAACTGGCGGACGCCCTTCTTGTCCGGGAAACTCTAAGTGATGAAGAGGTCTGGACTCTTCTGGAGCTGCCCCCCCGAGAAAAGACTGCCGAAATTTGAGAGGTTAACGTGTTTCGCCGGTGTTTGCTGGTCCTATGGCTTTTGGCGGTCCTGACTGCCCTTTCTGCCCAGGAAGTGTCCGCTCAGGCGGATGCCGATTCAGTTGTGCCTGGAGACGGCGCGGTTGCCGGACGTTATGCGGACTGGGCAATAGCCGCCATATCCGGTGGACGCTGGGCCGAGGCCGAGGCCGCTTTGGAACGGGCGCAGGACTTTGCCGATGTCTCATCGGACCTCTCCTATCTTTTGGCCTTGGTTCGTTCCCGTGAAAACCGGCCCAGAGGGGCGGTGCTGGATGCAATCCGCCGGGGCTTGGATACGGATCGCTGGAACCGGTATTCCGCTGCTCAGGCGCGGCTCCTTGAGGCGGAGGCCCTTCTCCGCGTCCGGGCTTTTACCGAAACCCTGCGTACTCTTGCCCTGATTCCTGACGCCGATGCCGAGTGGTACGGCGCTGACATTGCCTGCTTTCGCCTCCGGGCGTTCCTGGGGCTGGGGGATATTCCTTCTTTCCATTCCGCCATGACTCTGGCCCTGGAACAGTACGCCCGGGATGCCAGACTGGTGCGGCTCCTGTTCCGTTATGCTGCGAATAAGGCCGTTCCTGAAGTTAAGGATCGGGAGCTTATTGAGACGGTCCTGAAAAGGATCCCCCTGCTTTTGAACGAAGTTCCCGATTTGGCCTATCTTGCCGTCCCTTTCATGCGGGATACCGAAGAAGCCAGCCGGCTGGTGTCCGCTTACCGTGCCGCCGGCAGCCCCGCCCCGGAAGCCATTCCCGCAGCCCTTAACCTGGGGATCATCGACGAAAACCTGGCGATTGAAGAGCTGTTCCGTCTGAAAAACGTGAATAAAGATGTGCTCCTTGGGGTTTGGAAATTCCTTCGCAGTTCCGGCGGTCGGGAGGATTTCAGGCGAAACCTTTCCCGTTATTCCGGTGTTATACAAGAAGATGCGGATTGGGACGGATACGCCGAGACCCGGATCCGGTACAGTAACGGCGCTGTTGAGGAGTACATCTATGATGCGAATCAGGACGGTCTCTTTGAATGGCAGGTCTTCTGGAACACTGATGTTCCTATTCGGGCCGAGATTGTCATGTCCCCCGAAGAGAGGACGCAAGAGCGGGGAGTGGCAGGGCTTCCCCTGAAGGATGGCGATCTTGTCAGGGCGTCCGTCATCTGGGAGCAGTATCCTTCGGTGCTTCGCGTCAGCCTTGCAGGGGTTACTTATATATTTAGTCCCGGGGAATTTGCGTTTACCCCCTTCCTGTTTACCGAAATTCCGGGGAGCGGAGGGGCGCTTTATCCCGAGCGGGATCCCCGGGGGGCGCGGCTTACCGGGCGCGTTCTTGCTTCCTTTGCCGCCAGCCTTGAGCGGCCTGGCCGGGAATTTCAGGGCGCCCGTGAGCGGATAACCCTGCAATGGGGCGTTCCCCGGCGTGCGGCGGAATACCTGGAAGGCCGGGTGGTGTCCCTTACGGAATTCGTTCAAGGACGGCCTGTTATTCAGCGTATAGACCTGGATCTGGACGGGCGGATGGAAACAATACGGCATTTCCCCATCCGGAGGGAATCTTCCGGCCCGGAAGAGGGAGGGGGAAATGCCGTAATCCTCCCGGAGTCCTCTGAAAGCGACTGGGATGGGGATGGCGTTTATGAAACCGGCGAGGACTACCTCCCGGACGGTTCTACCGCCCGCTCCTGGGACTTGAATAAAGATGGGAACAGGGAATATACGGTGATTAGTCCGGGACCGGGGAACCTGTCCCAAAACTAATTGACGGTGCGCTGACGCGCACGGTTTTGGGCAAACCTTTTAATGACAGCGGGGGAGATTATAAAAACATGGGGTTGGCATATTTGTTAAACAGATCGTGTACATTCCGCCGGATGGCGTTATTTTGCCTTGCGGCGGTCTGGGTTTTATTCGTTTCCTGCCTTACCCCGGAAAAGGCGGAAAAGCGGCTGGAGCCCATGAAATCCACCAGTGAATTCAGGCTGATAGATATTGAAAAACTTGTCGAGGAAGACCCGGTAAAGGCGCTTCATCAGATAGGAACCTACCGCGTTCTCTACGGAGAGGGGAGTCTTCTGAACGAAGGCCGGGACCCGGAGTTGGAAAGCCGTATAGCCGGCCTGGAAGACGATGCGGCCGCCAATTTGAAGGCCGCCCAGGTAAAGGCGATTGAGGAAAAACGCTGGGACGATGCGGCTTCCTTTGCCCGTTCTCTTGCAAGTCTGGGTATCGCGGTGGAAAATACCGGCATGGAACCGGATTTCCTCCTGGTTGAAGCGAAAGAGAAGCTGGCCGCCGGAAACGATTTGCAAGCCTTTCTGGGGGCGGTCCGGGCCCATGAACTGAAACCCCTGGAAGCGGAAGACGCCTTGCTTTTCCTGGAACGGGCGGTTGAGGTAAAACAGCGGCGTACAGCGGCGTTTTTTCTTGCGGCCCTTGACGCCGGAAACGGTTCAGTCTCGGATGCCGTCAGAACCTATGCCGAAGGCCGGGATTCGGCTTCGGAGATGATCAAAGGGGTAGCCACAGTCATCGTTGACCGGGGGTACCGCATAGAACGGGGGAGGGGACTTCCTGACCGGGTTCTGGGTTCCGCCTTCTTTGTGGACGCCGCGGGGTATTTGATAACCAATTACCATGTTATCGCCAGTGAAGTTGACCCCACGTATGAAGGCTATTCCCGTATGACCATACGCTTGGGAGATTCTTCGAGCCTTCGTATTCCCGCCAAGGTTGTGGGGTGGGACAAGGCCTTGGACCTGGCGCTGATCAAGGCGGAGATACAGCCTGAATACGTTTTTTCCGTGGTTGACCGGATCATCCCGCAGGTAGGGGATACGGTCTATGCGATAGGTTCCCCCGGCGGTCTGGAAAAAACCGTAACCGCCGGTATAGTCTCCGCATTAGGCCGCCGCTTTCTCCAGATAGGGGACGTGATTCAGATCGATGCTGCGGTGAACCACGGCAATTCCGGCGGGCCGGTGATGGATACGGCGGGCCGGCTTGTGGGCATAGTCTTTGCAGGGATAGAAAACTACCCGGGCCTTAATTTCGCCGTTCCCGCCGAGCGTCTGGCCGCAGCCCTTCCCGCCTTGATAGCCGGAGGCAGGGCCGACCGTCCCTGGCTTGGCCTTACGGTCAGCGAAACCGCCCAGGGCGCGGAGATCATCTATGTAGCGCCCTTAACCCCGGCGGCGGATCGCCGGATCCCCGAAGGGGTCTATATCACATCCATTAACGGTGAAGCCGTGGCGGCTTCACAGGGGGCGCTGATCCCCGCCCTCCAGGATGTCCTTTTCCCCGGGAAGCCCGGGGAACTGGTTGCGCTGGAAACTTCCGATGGGGTAAAGCGGGTCATGATGACTGTGGCCCGTCCGGATCTGCCCCTGGCCGCAGCCGCCAAAGTGGACACCCGGGAACGGCTTGCCGCCCCCCTCTTCGGCCTCATTCTGTCCCCTTCTATGGACGGCGCTTTTTCTTCATCCTATCTGGTAAAAAAGGTGGTCCGGGGTTCCATCGCCGATGAAGCGGGGCTTTCCGAACAGGACCCCGTCTCCATACGGGGCTTTAATGTGGAAGAAAAGGAAGGGTATGCCCTTTTGGACATCAACGTGAAAAAGCGCCGCATGGGGTATTTGGAGACCTTTATGCGCCTTCCGGCCATGCTGGATTCGCCGGATACGTTATGAGCGCCGTTTGCCTGTAAAGGTCTCCGCTGTGAGCCTGTATACCGCCGTAGCCTGGAGTCCGGCTTCAGGGTATGTAAAATCCCGGTCTTCCCCGGTCTGATGCTTCATGAGGAGGTTGAGGGCCCTGACTTTTTCGGCTTTTTCTTCAATGAATTCTACCGTCCCAAAACCGATGATACTGGCGTAGTTGAACCCGTAATTACAGGCCCGGTCTCCCCGGGTCGGTTGATGCGCGGTATCCATCTCGAAACAGGCATAGTTGTTCTTTTTGAGGATGTCGATTTTTTTTCCCTCCCGAGCGCCGTGAAAGTACAGGATCAGCGTGTCATCCCGGTATTCATACCCGAAATTCAGGGGCACGACATAGGGTCTGCCCTCATCCGCCATGCCCAGGCGGCAGACCGCACAATCCTGTATTATTTCTAAAAGGTTTTCCACGCCGGTAACTTCCCGGTCTTTCCTTCTCATCCATCCTCCTTACAAACAACACAAACAACGGATCAGCCTTGTTCATTCATAACGTAACTCTATAGTATTTTGGTAAATGAATCCATGCTCTTGCCTGGCAGGATAAGGAGGAGCCGGTGAAAGGTTTGGGATTTTTTAAAAAGCGAAATAACGCCGGATCATACCTCTTGAAAAATAAGACATAATGTAATATGGTAGTTTTACTAAGTTTTAATCATGGAGGTTTTATGAGTAATCCGGTATTGACCGCCATCGCGGATCGCCGCAGTATCCGCGCCTATAAAGGCGAGCAGCTTACCCAGGAACAGCTTGACACTATCCTGAAGGCCGCCCGGGAATCCCCCAGCGCCCGTAACATCCAGCCTTGGCATTTTACGGTGGTACAGAAGCCAGACATCCTCAAAGAGGTGAACGAAGAGGCGCATAAAAACATCGGCAGCCCGGACATTCCGCCAGACATCTTCTACGCCGCTCCGACGGTAGTCTTTGTGAGCTGCAATGCGGAAGACCGCTGGGGCCGTCTGGACTGCGGGATAGCCGTCCAAACCATAGCCCTGACAGCCCATTCCCTAGGGCTGGGAAGCGTGATTCTGGGGCTTCCCGACGCCGCTTTTACCGGTCCCCGGAAAGATCATTTCAACCAGCTCCTCAAGTTTCCCGCCGGATACAGCTTTGCGGTGGCCATAGCCATCGGCGTCCCTGCGGGTACCAAGGAGGCCCATCCTCAGGAGCCGGATCGAATCACCTTTATATAGGCGTGAAGCCTGGACAAGGGCGCGGTTTACGTGTATTCCACGCCTGGAATGTTCTATGAAGTGTTCCAGGCGTTTAGTAATTA
>JAISOQ010000198.1 GCA_031275515.1 Treponema sp.
CCGGAGGGGCTTTAGCCCCCAATGAGCCGATTGAGAGCGAAAGGGGGCGGTAGCCCCCTTTGTTAAAGCATTGGAGAACAAGAAAAGTTCTGAAATTACGCTACGACTGAATAGTTACTGAATAATTATATTTTTGATTTTAAAAGTAAAAGCGTTACTTTTAGGAGGGATGTATGAGACGGGTTTCTACCGATATGCCGAATAACGATATGCAGTTCTACCTGAGGCGTCAGGAGGAGGCTTTGTCGGATATTCAGAATAAAATTGCCGGACAGAAAAAAATGCTTATCCCGCGGGATGATCCCCTGGCCGCTTCCCATGCGGTACGTTACGAATCCTACCTGGCGCGGCTTGAACGCTTTGAAAAGAACACCCTTTACGCGAAGGAGCATTACAACGAGGTTGACGCCTATTTAAGGCAGACCAACGATATTATGCAGAGGATACGGGAACTGTCGGTGCAGGGTGCTAACGGTACTTATACTAAAGAGGATCTTGCGTTCATGGCGGTGGAGATAAACGAGCTGTTAAAGGAACTGGTGTCCATCGCCAACTCGACAGGCTCCGACGGCAAGCAGCTCTTTGCCGGGGACAAGGCTTTTACCGAGCCGTTCCGGGTGGTGGAAGGCGCGGTACAGGGGAGCGGCGGTTCTCCGGAGCAGGTGCCGATGGTGACGGCGGTCGAATACCGGGGGGCCGGTTCGGCAAGGCGCGCCGAAATTACCGACAGGGCCTATTCGGAACTGGATATTGGCGGCGGCGAGGCGTTCTGGGCGGAAAAGATGCAGATCTTTTCCGGGATTGACGCCACTTCTTACCGGGCAGAAAGCGCGGGGGCCTTTTACCTCGACGGGCAGGAAATCGGCGTGAGTCCCGGCGACACGGTTTACGCGATAGCCGCCAAGATAAACGATTCCGCCGCGCCGGTCAAGGCCTACATCGATCCGGAAAGCCGGGGGCTTGTGCTTGAGGGAACCAACGCCCACCTTATCAGGGCGGAGGACCGGCAGGATTCCCGCGTTTTGCAGGATCTGGGGATCGTCACGTTCAACAATGATCCCGCCGCCCCCGCCTGGCATCCGGGCGCCAGGGTTTCGGGGGGATCGCTTTTCGACATGGTGATCCGCCTGCGGGACGCCCTGTTCCGGGGCGATCAGGACTTTATAGGAAGCCAGGGCATAGGCGGCATGGATCTGGCTATGGCCAATGTGCAGAGCAGGCTTGCCCTGAACGGCTCCAGGCAGGAACGGGTGGCAAGCGCCTGGGAACGGCTCAATACCGAGATACCCAACGTGACCGGGGCGCTTGGCCGGGAAAATTCCCTGGACTTTGCCGACGCCGCCGTGGAACTGGGTATGATGCAGTTTGCCCACAGGGCCGCACTGCAGACGGCGTCGAAGATACTGCCCGCTACCCTGCTTGACTTTTTACGCTAATAAACTGATAACAATATTGAGGAATAGAACGTGAAGGTATCAACAAAACCCTATGGCGTAATTGAAGTGGACGAACGCCAGAGAATCAAATTTCCTGTGGGGCTTTTCGGTTTTGAATCGTGCAGGGATTTCGTCATCCTTGACGCGGACCGGCAGCCTTTTTACTGGCTCCAGTCTCTGGAAGTACAGGAACTGGCGTTTATTCTGGTGAATCCCTTCCTGTTCCGGCCGGACTACGAGCTGGACATAAGCGACAACGAACTTAAGGATATCGAAATTTCCAGCCCCGACAAAGCCCTGGTATTTTCCATCGTCACCATTCCCGCCGACGGCGGCCCCATGACCGCCAATCTTCAGGGGCCGCTTGTCATCAACCGGGAACTGCGTATCGGCAGGCAGGCCGTTCTTGCCGATTCCCGGTGGAAGACCAAGCACAATATCGTGGAAGAACTGGCCGCGGCAAGGAAAGCGTCATGCTGATACTATCCAGAAAAGTCAACGAAAAGATAATGATCGGCGATGATATTTCCATTTCGATTATTGAGATACGGGGCGAGCAGGTACGCATAGGCGTGGACGCCCCCAAAACGGTAAAGGTTTTCCGCCAGGAAGTGTTCGACGCGATCAGGGCCGAAAACAAGGCCGCCTCCGAATCCGCCCCGGTCTTTCCGGAACTGGACTTCGGGCCGGCCGCCGGCAATTCCCCCCTGGGGCTTTAGCGCGCTCCGGGCCGCCTATGGGGTTTGAGATCTTTTGTGCTCCTCCATACCCCTCATCCGGGCATACATTCGCGCCTTCCGGGTGTGCGGTAACAATCGATTGCAAGGTCTCTTCCAAAAGCGTAACTATTCAGTCGTAGCGTGATTTCAGAGATTTTCTTGTTCTCCAATGCTTTAACAAAGGGGGCTACCGCCCATCCTCTGAAATACTGATGGATACTACCGGCCGCACCGTATGCTCCGGGCAGCGCCTTCCATTGGATACCGGTGGATACCGGTTCGCAGCACAGAGAAGATAGCTTCCAATACCTGAGATGGGTTCTATCAGAACCTTCGCAATCGTCCTCTTGATGAGTTTCTGGAAGATCCCGGTGTTCGGGGAGCCGCGGACAGCGCAGACGCGGAATTCAGTCGGAAGCGGGACGATGCTATTCGTTCAATCAGAGGTGGACAAGTTGATTGAGGATTTGTCCGGGGCCTCCCCCGCGAACCGGTGAGCGGGTTCTTGAAGCGCCGCGACCCTGGCCGCTCTGAGGGAAGCCCAACGATTACAGGGAGAGAAAACAGCCGATTGAAACAAAGCAGGATGAAACGGCGATTATAACGGGGTCATTTGTTTTTTCGGAGGCCTGACTATCATGGCCTGAAGCATTAAGGCCCTGGCCCAAGAGAAAAAAACCCTGGCCTCAAGAAAATTGGTATTAAAGCAGACGGTATAATCGGACCAAAGGTCCGCAATTTCCTCTCGAACGAGCCTCCGATTGGGAAATTGCCTCACGTTCCGGATACCGCATCGGACTGAAGGTCCGCGCTTGCCCCGCGGAGGTTCATTTCATCGGGGTTGTCAACGGGTTGTAAGGTGTTTCCCGCGTACCCCGGCTGTCCACCGGGTTTTCGTTTCTTTTTTTGCCCTGGAACTTTTCTCCCGGTTAGGGTCCATGGCCGGAGGCAGACTGCTATTAACAGTTCTATTGCTGATTTAAAAGCCGGGCTTATATTTTTCTCTTTGCCGAGCTGTTCCCGTGCGTTTGCAATGGCCGCCTCAATATCTATTTCCTGCTTTGTAATAGCCCTTGCCCTCTCCTTGTCTTTTTTACCTTACAAATAAATTTGTGTCAAGTGAATCCGGCTGAATAGCAGGGCGACAGCACTTACTTTTTGATCGTTAAAATTTTCTTAAACTCACAGAAATTTTCAAGAAAGACTAACCACAACGAACCTTTGGTTCGCGGCGCATAAGGCGCACAAAGGAGGCATGAAACAACGCTTTATTCCTTCCTTCTGCGCCTTTGTGTGCCTTGGTGGTTCAAAATTCTTCAATGTTTTGGCAAATTTCAGTTTTTGGAAAGTAAGTGCTGTTGCCCTGGCTTGAATAGTTACAAAAAATGTAACTATTCAGCCACAAATGATAGGAAAAATCCGCGAATTTCATACAAATTTCGGATAAAAAGGCAATTTTTAGCAAATTTTCCGTAAATTGTTGGCGTACAAAAATTTCGGGAAAATATACATTCCAAAAAACACGATAAAACCCTTCAAAATTCAACGAATTTTCCCTGAATTTGACAGAATTTGATGATTTTTTAGCGTCAGGACTGGCTGAATAGTTACCAAAATTCAACGAATTTTCTCTAATTCGACAGAATTTGATGATTTTTCGATGTCAGACTGGCTGAATAGTTACGATTATATCAACAATTACGGAAGTGGATTACACGGTAAATATATCTCCGGGATAGTGTACACTGCAAGAACTACAGAATAACCCGGTATTTGAAGAGCAATTATTGTGGAAGATAATTGAAAAGAAGGTTGTGGATAATACCTCTCATAACCTCGATTTGAGTACGATTGATATTCTCACAGAATTACAACAATTTTTTAAGTTACCAAAGTTTACTGATACTACCCGGAAGAATTATACCCGATGGATAGGAAAATATTTAGAGTGGTGTAAAGGGAAGGGAATTGACCTCCGGAAAATAACCCGGATGGAAGCTGAGCACCGGAAGAGAAGGTATACTGCTTTAGCTATGAAAATGATAATTCTCTATAGACAAAAATAATATTATAAAGTATTCTCCATAGCCAGGGAGGCAAACATGGATAAAATAAAGGAGTTCATGACAATTG
>JAISOQ010000232.1 GCA_031275515.1 Treponema sp.
CCGCATGACTTATGTAATTTGAATTGGACAGAACGCTATGCCCCTGCTTGACAAGTCCGTAATTTATCATATATTTTAAATGACAATTTTAGAATATTTGTCATATACAAGGTGAACTATGGCTATAGAAATTATCGCCGCCGGCAGGGCTGTGCCTCCCCGGAGGGTGACTAATAATGATTTGGCGGAAAAGCTGGATACCAGCGATGAATGGATACGTTCCCACACGGGGATAGGGGCCCGGCATATCGTTGATGATGGGATTGCGGTAAGCGATTTAGCCCTGGAAGCGGCCTGGAATACCCTGACCCTGGCGGTGGAGGAACGTCTGGTGCCGGAAACCACCGCGGAAGACCTGGCAAAGACGCTGGACATCATCGTTCTGGGGACTTCCTCCCCGGATTACCATGTCTGCCCCGCCACCGCCTGCATAGTCCAGGACAAACTGGGGGCTTCCCGGGCGGGGGCCCTGGACATCGGCGCGGGGTGCAGCGGGTTTATCTACGGCCTTGAAACCGCGGCGGGCCTTTTGGAACTTCACGACAGGCGGAAGCGGGCGCTGGTCCTGGGGGCGGAAACGCTCTCCCGGTTCGTGGACTGGAACGACCGGTCGCTGTGCATCCTTTTCGGGGACGGCGCCGGCGCTGTCCTCATCGAGAAGACCTGCGCCCCGCGGGCAGGACCGGGAAAGCGGGGCCTCCTCAGAACCATTCTGGGTTCCGATGGTTCCGGGGCGGAATACCTTATTGTCCGTAAGGGCGGGTCCCGAAACCCCTACCGTACCGGCGATCCCGTGGAAAAAGCGCCCTGTATCGAGATGAATGGCCGGGCGGTGTACAACTTCGCCGTAAAAAAAGTAGTGGAGATCATTGAACAATTCTTATCAGAAGAAAACATCACTATGGAGGACATAGCCCGGATCGTACCGCATCAGGCGAACGCCCGGATCATCCAGGCGGCGGCAAAACGCCTGGGCATACCGGAAGAAAAATTCTTTATCAACATTGAAGAGTACGCCAATACTTCCTCCGCATCTATCCCTATAGCCTTGCACGAACTCAACAGAAACGGCGGGCTCCGGCGGGGAGACCTCATCTTAATAGTAGGATTCGGAGCGGGATTAACCTATGGGGGGAGTTTAATCGTATGGTAAATTCTGACAGGAACACGGCCTTTCTTTTTCCCGGCCAGGGCGCCCAGTACCCCGGAATGGGGCTGGATCTCCTGGACTCGCAGAAAGCAAAAGACCTCTTTGCCCTTGCCGGGGACATCATGGGTCAGGACATGGAGGCCCTTATCTGGGATTCGGACAGGGAAACCCTCAAGCGGAGCGATATTTCCCAGCCAGCCATTACCCTGGTGAATCTGGCCGCCGCCGCGCTCCTTGAGGAACGGGGCATAATCCCCCGGCTTTGCGCGGGTTTCAGCCTGGGCGAATACGCCGCCCTGGTCTGCGCCGGGGTTATCACTGCGGAAGACTGCTTCCGTCTGGTAAAAGAACGGGGCCGGGCCATGCAGGATGCGGCGGACCGTATCAAGGCGGAAACCCCAGGACAGGGCGCGGCTCCCAGGGCTGTCAGCCAGGCCTCCGGCATGGCCGCCGTCATCGGCCTGGCTCCAGACCGGGTGGAGGCCCTCATCGCCGAGTGGAAGATAGAGGGGCTTTACGGGGCCAACTTCAATTCCCCCAAACAGACGGTCATTTCCGGCGCCGCCGCAGCCCTGGAAGAAGCCGCCGACAGGTTTAAGGAAGCCGGCGCCCGGCGCGTCCTTCCCCTGGCAGTGGCCGGGCCCTTCCACTCCCCCCTCATGGCCGGCGCGGCTGCGGCCTTTGCCCCGGTTCTGGAGGCGGCGGTCTTCAAAGACCCGGTCATCCCCTGTTATTCCAACGTTTCCGGCGGACTCCTGGGTTCCGGGGCGGAGGCCAAAGCCCTGGCCCTGCGGCATATCACCGAACCGGTCCGCTGGACCGCCGAAGAAGCGGCCATTGCGGGCTATGGCGGCATTGACGCGGTTCTGGAAACCGGCCCTGGAAAGGCGCTCCAGGGTTTCTGGCGGGACGCCGGAAGCGGCATTCCCTGTTACGCCGCAGGTACAAAAGAAGAAATCGAAAAGTGTTATAAATCCTTGTTATGCACGGAGGATATATGAGGTTAGAAAATAAAAAGGCGCTGATTACCGGGGCTTCCCGGGGGATCGGGAAGGCCATAACGGAACGGTTTATCGCCGAAGGGGCGGAAGTCTGGGGACTGGGAACCAGGGAGCCGGAGGATTTGGCCGAAAGGATGAGCAGGGCGGCAGGTAAATTCCACTGGATTACCGCGGACCTGGGCAGCCTGGCCGCCCTGGAGGGGATCATAGACGGCGCGGTCAAAGAAGCGGAGGGGTTTGACATCCTGGTGAATAACGCGGGGATCGCCCGGGACAACCTCTCTTTCAGGATGACCCTGGAAGATTTTCAGAAAGTCCTGGACGTAAACCTGACCGCCGCATTTGTAACGGCCCGGGTTGTGGGCCGGAACATGATACTCAGGCGGCGGGGGGCCATCATCAATATGTCCAGCGTAGTCGGGGTCCACGGAAACGGAGGGCAGGCGAACTATGCGGCAAGCAAGGCGGGGCTTATAGGGCTGACCAAAAGCCTGGCCCGGGAAACCGCCGGCAGGGGGGTACGGGTCAACGCCATAGCCCCGGGCTTCATTACCTCGGACATGACGGACGCCCTGGGCGAAGAAGCCAAGGCAAAGATGATAACCGTCATTCCTCTAAAACGGGCAGGAATGCCGGAGGACATAGCGGAGGCGGCGCTGTTTCTGGCCTCCGACGGCGCGTCCTACATCACCGGCCAGGTCCTGAGCGTAGACGGCGGAATGTTTATGTAAGGCGGGACTTCAAAGATTAGGAATGTAAGGAGATTAATATATTATGAAGAAAAAGGTTGTCGTAACCGGCATGGGGGTTTTATGCCCCATAGGAAATTCGGCAGCGGAATTCAGGGATGCGCTCATTGCCGGGAAAAGCGGTATAGCGCGGATTACCCAGTTCGATCCCGAAGGTTTTGATTCGCAAATCGCCGGGGAGGTCAAAAACTTCAACCCCTCCGGCTGGATGGATAAGAGAGACGCCCGGAAGATGTGCCGGTTTACCCAGCTTGCCGTGGCTGCGGCGCGCCAGGCCCTGGAACAGGCGGGCCTTTTGACCGTCGTCGAGACGGAAGACGGGGTAAAGCGGAGGATTAGGAGCAGGAGCGAAATGACCGGCATAGTCCTGGGAAACGGCATAGGGGGCTTTGAAGTAGTTTCCGAATCCTTCAAGAAACTCTTTGACTCAGGCCCCAGACGTATGCTTCCCCTCACGGTGCCCATGATGATAGGCAACGAAGCGGCGGGCAACATCTCCATGCTCTATGGGATCAAGGGTCCGGCGTACACCCAGGTGACTGCCTGCACTTCCGGCACCGACGCCCTGGGGCAGGCCCTGGACCTGATCCGCGCAGGCCGTTGCGACGTGGCGCTCGCCGGGGGAACCGAATCCTGCATAGTCCCTTTTGCCATAGGGGGCTTCAACATGCTCAAGGCCCTGTCTACCAAACGCAACGACGAGCCTGAAAAGGCAAGCCGGCCCTTTGACGCGGACCGGGACGGTTTTGTCCTGGCGGAAGGCGCGGGCGTCCTGGTCCTGGAAAGCGAAGAACACGCGAAAGGGCGGAACGCGGATATTCTGGCGGAATTCGCCGGTTATGGCGGCAGCTCCGACGCCTACCACATTACCTCCCCGGACCCCTCAGGCGAAGGAGGCGGGCGGGCCATCAAGCTGGCCCTGGCGGACGCGGGGATGAGGGCCGAAGACGTGCAGTATTACAACGCCCACGGAACTTCCACGGAGTTGAACGATTCCACCGAGACCAGGATGATCAGGGAAGCCTTCGGCCCTCACGCGTATAAGATGAAAGTTTCCAGCACCAAGAGCATGACCGGCCACTGCATAGCCGGGGGCGGGGCCATAGAGGCTGCCGCCTGTATCCTGGCCATTCGGGAGGGCTTCTTTCCTCCCACCATCAACCTGGACAACCCGGATCCCGCCTGCGACCTGGACTATGTGCCCAATGCGGTTCAGTACGGGGAGATCAACGCCGCCGCCTCGGGTTCCCTGGGATTCGGGGGGCATAACGGGGTGGTGGTTTTCAGGAGATATGTATGAGTGAAGAT
>JAISOQ010000253.1 GCA_031275515.1 Treponema sp.
CGCCAATTCCTTGAATTTCCTTATAGACACTTTATTTTGCGCTGTTCAGATCACGCACGGCACGGCATAGCCTTTTCAAGTCTCCCCGGCATAGCCGGGGGTTTACGGCACATAATTATGTATTTGGCCTTACGCAATGCGGAAAAAAAATGGACCATGCCGATTAAGGATTGGGGGGCTGCTCTCAACCAGTTTGCATTGTTTTTGGCGAGCGGGTTCCGCTCCTATGAATTTTATTTACACAAAACTATTGACAAGCCCCGGTTTCGGGATCATGATTGCCTCCAGTCTCACCTCTATCGGCTTTTTTTATCGCTCCTTTACCCCTTTTTTAATGCGCTCGCCCTGGCCCTCTCCGTTGCCGGACTTCCCCACCAGGACGAAACCTCCTAGCCCTCCACTCCCAAATCCCCCCGTCCCGGCCACTCCTTTCCCTACCCCTACCGTGTTCCGCTTTAAATAAAACTCTCTCATGCCGGTATACTACATTCTCCGCTATGTATTCCCCGATGTATGCCATTCCTACATTCTTTATCTCTACTCCCATCCCTGCAAATAGCTTCGCGTTCCCTTCCCCGCTCCCTTCCGCCTTCATATATTCTAAACTCCTTTCCCTCAGCTTTCCTTTCGCCAGTTCCTCCGCCTCCTCTCCGTCCTTTATCCCATAATCCATCTCTACATCTACCCATTTCCCGCCGCCGCCTTTACTCACCCTGCTCCAGCCCTTACCCCCTCCCACCTTCTCCTCTATACCCCCTATCCCCGCTTATCTGCCTCGTTATGCCTTCCTTCACCTCAAATCTTATCAGGCTCTTCTCCATTCATACTCTATCTCCTCCACCCTCTCCCTCATCCGGCTTTTCACATACACCTTCTCCCCATATCCGTATATGTCTTTCCCGTACCTTTTAATTCCAGCACAAGTTCCTTCCTCTCACCCCCCTCCCAATAGTCTGTCTGCCTCCCGAATCTCTCTGCATTCCCCACAAAATCGTAGTTCGACAGAATTTCCTCTATGGCTCAGGAGGCCCTCTTCCGCTCAAATCGCCGGAACCTTACCGCATGGTTAAGCCAGCACAGCAACCCCATTCCCCAGACCTCGTACCGGCCGGTCCGTTCCTGTCCAACTGCTCCTTCACCCCAGTTATTTCTCCGTCCAATACGTTTCGTCTTTATAGCCCATGTGTACGCTTATCCGGCTCTCAAAGCCCAAATATACCTCGGCCTTCACGGATTAATTCGGAGGCATCGAATACGGCGGAACACCGGGAAATCCCGTTGAGCCGGTCGTTAACCCAGAGGAAGCGCAGTGCCCCTTTGCAGACCGGGCCCAGGCGTCTCCCGTCCACATAGAGTATGCAACCGGTACCAGATGTTTGTTTTCGGACACGGGCCCCTTCCTTGCCCGCGCTGCGGAATCCGGCGGGGACTCGTGTTTATCATAGGGCGTTCCAGGGCTTTTGCAATATTAGTATTGACCCCGGTTCGTAGATGAAATTCGTAGATAAAAAGGGCATCCGGGAATTTGAACCCTTTGGATACCCTCCTGTAATTTTGGCGGTATCCGTAATTTCGGTTAATTACGGACATATTCGCCTTAGAACGGGAATTGCTTGTAATTACCCTTCAGGAAGTCCGATGGCGGCCCCATGATGATAGTCTTCCCGTCCGGGTTAACGATGATTTTTCCCACATTGGGAATATCCTGTCCGTTAACCGGCGACTGGCCTTTGAGCAGGTTATTGGCCAGAACTACGGTAAGATAACCCAGTTTCGCGGGATCCCAGAGGGTGGAAGTGGTGAGGGACCCGTCTTCAAGGTAGGGGCCGGAATCGGTGGGCAAGGCGCTGCCGACTACGGTGATCTTCCCCGTCAGACCCTTTTCCTGAACGGCCTGGGCCGCTCCAATGGGGGTAGGAGTGCTGACGCCGACAACCCCCTTGAGGTTAGGATACGCGGTGATAAGGTCCAGGGTTTTCTGGTAGGCCATCTGCTGTTTTTCGTCCGTAGGAATCCTGTCAGAGACAAGATTCAGTCGGGGGTACTTTGTCTTGGCGTAGGCCAGGCCGTAATCCAGCCAACTGTTGAGGTTGGCCGCGGAAAGGCCGCCGGTCAGAATGGCATAGTCCCCGGAATCACCCATACCCTGAACCAGCAGATCCCAGATATGTTCGCCGAACTGTCTGTCGTCAATCTGGTGTACCGAAAGATCCACCACCGACGGATCCGCGGATGTGTCCCAGTCCAGAACTTTGATGCCCGCCTGTTTTGCCCGCCTGAGTACCGGGGTAAGAGCGGCCGCGTCATTGGGGGCCACGCAGATGGCGTCAACGCCCCGGCTGATGTAATCCTCCAGCATTCTGACCTGTTCCGCCGCGTCCGCGGTAGTGGGACCGGTGTAGATCACGTTGACGCCCAGATCCTTGCCTGCCTGTACGGCCCCGGTTTCGGAAGCGTTAAAGTAGGGAATCCCGACCAGCTTGGGCATAACCACAATGGTCGGCGTTCCTGATTTTTGCGCCGCTACGTCCGAGCCGCCTTTAGCCCAAACCACGCCCATACATACCAGGGCAAGCGCAGCAAGAGAAAGAATTTTTTTCATACAATCCTCCTATAAAATTATCCAAAATTATTTTTGGATGGATACTCGAAGAACAAAATTTTACTTTGGCGATCTGTTCGCGAAAAATTTGATCGTCAGTACCAGGAGCAAAATGCCCCCCATAACGATATTGGTCAGATAACGGCTGATCCCGAAAATGTTGAGTCCGCTGGAGATAACCTGTATGATCATCACCGCGATAATGGTCCCGGCTATCTTCCCCTCGCCGCCGTTGATGTCGGTCCCGCCCAGAACCGAAGCCGCAACAGATTGCAGCAGATAGGACGAACCGTAGGATTCTTTGGCGGAATTGTACCGGGACGCCATAAGAATACCCGCCACAGCCGCGAGGAAACCCGCCGATACGTACACCCCAAAAAGAACCCGCCTGACATTTATCCCCGAGTAGCGGGCAACCCTGGGGTTGCTGCCGGTCATGTAAACGGCGCTGCCGAAGCCGCTCCGTTCAAGGAAAAGGCGCATCGCGATGATAACGGCGAT
>JAISOQ010000295.1 GCA_031275515.1 Treponema sp.
CTGCCCTTGTTATCTCTCGCCGGATACTATACCATGTTTCCCATGAACAAACAGGCTCTGCGGGCGGATATGCTGCTCCTGCTTACCGCGTGTATATGGGGTTTCGCCTTTGTCGCCCAGCGTACCGGCATGGAATATATGGGGCCCTTTACTTTTAACGGCATCCGGTTCTTGCTGGGGAGCTTTTCCCTGGTCCCGCTGCTGCTCTTTCGTTTCCGCGCTCCTGTACGCGCCGCCGGAACCGCCGGTAAGACTCCCCTTTCCGGCAGGAGGATCGATGCCAAAACCGGAAAGCCCCTGACTTTCAGGGTTTTTTTCGGATCGTCGGCCCTGGCGGGAACCTGTCTTTTTCTTGCGGCTACCTTGCAGCAGATCGGGATCATCTACACCACCGCCGGAAACTCCGGGTTTATTACCGGCCTGTACGTGGTACTCACCCCCATCTTCGGAATCTTTTTGGGCAAGAAAACCCGGCTTCCCACATGGATAGGCGCGGCGCTGACTTTTACCGGCCTCTTTTTCCTTGGCGCCGCTTCGCAGATATTCGGCAGGGATGCCGTATCCCGATCCTTTGCCATCAATACCGGCGACATGATTACCGCGGTAAGCGCCCTTTTCTGGACCTTCCATGTGCTTATCATAGACAACCTGGTACGGCGGGTGGACGCGCTGGCCCTTTCCGCGGGACAGTTTTTTTTCTGCGGTTTTTTCTCGCTTGTTATCGCCTGTTTTGCCGAAACAATCGTTCCCGCGCGGTTGGCCGCGGCCCTTGTCCCGATCCTGTACGGCGGCATCTGTTCCGTGGGGGTAGCCTACACGCTTCAGGTGGTGGCGCAGAAATACGCTCCCCCGGCTCACGCGACAATACTTCTGTCCCTGGAAGGCACTTTCGCCGCCATCGGCGGCGTGCTGATACTGTCCGAACCCCTGGGAACCTGGACTCTGCTGGGCTTTGCGCTCATGCTCTCCGGAATGCTTGCCACCCAATGGGATCTTATCGCCGGAAAAAAGGGAATCAACTGATCGGAGACAGGAATTACCGGAACATCGATACCGCCTGCTCCTTTACCTGATCCACTATTTGCCGGTAATTGGCCTTGAGGGCGTTCATGTTCTGGTTGTAGTAGGCCACAAATTCCGGGTCCTGAAAAGGATCGAGCCGTATCTGCTGGCCGGTGCGCCGCGCGAATTCCTCTTCTTTTTGACGCAGTTTCGGCGCGTACTGCTGTCTGAGCGCCGCGTCGTATTGCTGCGTTTCGGACATGTAGCGGGCAATGTACTGACTTAACTGTTTGCAAAGCGCGGCGAATTTGTTGTCTCCGATTACCGCCTGAAGGCCCTTGCCCGCGGCTTCGATGCGCTTTTCATCTTCCGGCGAAACGGGAAGGGCAATCTGGGAAAGCAGCACGTCAAAAATCCCCTGCCTGAACGCGTCCCGCTGCTCCGCGGATGTCTTCTTTATTTCCTGTTCCAGAGAGACGGCATTCCCGCCGCCCGCGCTTTCAAGAAATTCATTGGCCAGCCTCTTGCCCTGTTGTTTTGTTTCAAACTGATGGATGCTCCTCTTGTCACCCTTGACCGACTCGGTCCGTTCCATTGCTATTTCCAGCGCGCTCTTAATCCTGCCCATAATGTATCTCCCTTGTTTTTACAAGATAACAAAAACCGCGCTCTTTTTCAATGCACCGGCATCCCCCGGCCTGTTGATCCGTCTGTGCGGGAGAGAGGCCGGAAAACGGCCTGTTCCGGACCTTTGATCCGGTGACATCCGCCGTACACCCGGCATTCCCCCAAATGGAATTTTGCGGGGGTAATGCCTATTCCAGGCTCGTTCAGTGATTTGAACGAAACACACAAAAATATAATATACTAATGGATTCTTCTTCCGCTGCCGATAACTTCTAAAGTAATGGTAAAAACGGAAACCTGTCCCGGAGCCGTTTTCCCCGGCAGCGGCATAAACGCCCCGACATAAATGCCTCGGCATAAATGCCTCGGCATAAATGCCGTTGATAATTCAAATAATCATAAAGGAAAACATTATGAAGAAAAGTTTAGTCCTGCCTGTGCTGTTTTGGGTTTTGATTTTTTCCGGATGTAAAGCTCCATCCGGAATTGAGCTTAATTTTATGGAGGTTATGACCAGTCCCGCCAGGACCGAGGTACTTCACCGTATGATCGGTGAATATACCCGCCTGCACCCGGACGTAAAGATCAACCTGATTTCCCCTCCCTATGAACAGGCGGACAACCGTCTTACCATGAGCCTCAATGCCGGAGAAGCTCTGGACATTGTAGAGGTTCGGGATCTTACGGCTTCCCAGTACGTTACCAATAAAAAGCTGGAGGACTTAACTCCCTATATCAACGCATGGGATGAGGCGGGGAGCCTGCTGGCAATTACCAGGGAAGCCGCTGCCTCCGCCGGGGGGAAACCTTATCTTATTCCGCAGTTTTTCTATATCAAAGCCCTTTTTGTCAGAACCGATGTACTTGCAAAACTTGGAGTGACAAAAATGCCCAATACCCTGGACGAACTGTATCAAATCTGCGCACAGATTACCGACCCTGCCAAAAATCAATTCGGTTTTACCCTGCGCGGGAAAGGCAGCCCTTACAAGAGTTCCGATGTCCTTATCATTTCGGATATACAAAACATTGATACCAATAACCTGTATCTGATGAAAGACGGTTCCAGTGTCTATGAAAATCCCGCTTTCCTTGAGGGATTAAAGAAATACGTGGAACTCTACCGGAATGCCGCGCCCCAGGATTCCGTAAACTGGGGATTTAACGAGCAGATCAACGCCTTTGTGTCGGGAGTTACCCCTTTCCTGATGCAGGACCCCGATACGGTTCCGCTGCTGGATGAGCAGCTTGGCAGGGACAAATACACCGTGATCCCCATGCCGGCAGGGCGTTCCGGTACGGTATATCTGGATTACGGGTTTGCCGGTTTCGGAATTCCCTCCTATTCCAAAAATAAAGAAGCGGCCTGGGACTTCATAGCTTTTATGTCCTCCGCTGAACAGAACGCCGCGTTTTGCAGGGAGTACGGCGCCCTGCCGGTACATAGTACCACCTTTGAAGAAGACCCCTATTTTAACAGCGGGCTCTATCAGGCATGGGCGAAAACCATGAACAGTTCCGGCGGTTTCACCTTTATCAAATACCCCTATGAATCGGAGAAATTTCCCGGCTGGGGCCAGGTCCAGGAACAGTATATGCAGTCCACCCTGTTGGGACAGACTAGCCCGGAACAGGCAGTCAAAGCATGGGCGGATTACTGGAAGTAACTTGAAGGCCGGAGAAAAATATTATGGTTTTATCATCGAATAAAATCGCGGGCCGCGCCTATTTGTGGATGTTTCTGCCCACGGCGATTCTTCTGCTCCTGTTTATATACTTCCCGGTTCTCCGCGGAATTGTTACCGCCTTTACGCGGTACACCATGCTCGATCTTTCCAAGACGCGCTTTAACGGGGTGGATAATTTTATCGCCGTCTTTAACGATCCGAATATCAAATTCGTCCGCATTTTATTCAATACCGTAATATGGGTACTGATCTCTCTGGCCGGTCAATTTATTTTGGGTTTTACCCTTGCCCTGCTCTTGCGTAAGCCTTTTAGGGGCAGGGGCGTTTATACGGGTTTTGTGTTTTATACCTGGGCGCTTTCAGGCTTTGCCATTGGCCTTGTGTGGTCCTGGCTCTTTAACGGTCAGTTCGGCGTTATCAACGACATTTTGATGCGCCTTGGGATACTTAAAAGCCCCATAGGTTTTCTTTCGAACCCGCGCCTGGCCATGATGTCGGTTATTATTGCCAATGTCTGGTACGGCATTCCTTTCTTTGCCATCATGCTTCTGGCAGCCCTGCAATCCATTCCCAAAGAACTGTATGAATCGGCCGAAATTGACGGGGCAAGCAAGGCAGGGCAGCTTTTCCATGTCACCATACCCTATATACAGTCCACCATTACCAGCACGGTTCTGCTGCGTTTTATGTGGATTATGAATTTTCCGGACATCATCTACGGAATGACCAACGGAGGGCCGGCGAACGCCACCAATATTCTTGCCACGGAGATGATTATCAAAATCACTAAATCCTACGATTTTGGCCAGGGTTCGGCGATTGGGTTTATTATTATCACCATTCTGTTTGTATTCGCCTTCTTTTATCTGCGCTTCGTTGCGCGGAAGGAGCTGATCCTGTGAAACATCGTTTTGCGCGAAAAATCGCAATGCCTCTATTGGGCTCCGCATTCCGCGCTATAGCCCTTGGTCTCTTTTGGATCCTGGCGGTACTCCCCCTTTTTTGGATTTTGATTACTTCGATTAAACCCGCGCAGGAGATATATTCTTTTCCATTGCGGTATTTCCCGTCCAGGATCAGCCTTGCGGGATATGAAAAACTCCTGGGCTTCGCGAAATTCGGCAGGTATTTTCTCAACTCGCTGGGTATATCTTTGCTTGCATCGGCGGGGGGACTGATAATCAGCGTTGTATCGGGCTTCGGCCTTTCCCGGCTACGATCCGCCAGGATGACCCAGGGGCTGCTGCTCCTCCTTTACTTCACGCAGATGGTTCCCACCTTTATACTTATGGCGCCGCTTTTCTTTACCCTTTCCCGGATGCACCTGACAAACAGCCGGATGATCCTGGCCGTTATATACGCCGCCACAAGCGTAGCCTTCGGCGCCATTATGGCAAAAAGCTTCTTCGACCGTATTCCCGCGTCTATTGAGGAAGCCGCTCTTATTGACGGCTGCGATCCCCTTTCGGCCCTGTTCCGGGTCATTCTCCCCGTCAGCCTTCCGGGACTGGTAGCGATTTTCAGTTTTACTTTCGTCAATGTCTGGAATGAACTTTTCCTCGCGGTGATGCTTATATCCAGCGACGCCAAACTGACCATTCCGGTGGCGCTCAATTCCTTTATCTCCAAGGCCGGCGTAAGCTGGGATATTATGAGCGCCGGCATTGTGGTTGCCCTGCTTCCCACTATGATCATCTTCGCTTTTGGGCAAAAATATATTGTCGCCGGCCTTACGGAAGGAGGGGTTAAGGGTTAGCGTTGGGAATAGCGCGTGACTAGTATCCAGACACGATTGAATTTGCGGATTTGGGCGCATCGCCGCTATGCGGCGACCGGGCTTTCCGGGGCTCCGCGCATCCGCGCTCCGGCCCCGCCTGCGGCGTGGCTGCTGCGCACCCCTCCAATCCCTTGCGCTTCGCTGTGCGATACGGTTTCACGCTATAGGAGACGAAACTGCACTTTCATTGCTGTCAGGACACTAGGGGGGCGTTGTGGGGGCGGAAAGCGGGTAAACTTTGGCCCCCGCCGAGGGGGGATCGGCGCGGCCGCGCGCGCCGAGGGGGGGAGACTTCCCCCCCGGCCGGTTACAAGGAAACATTTGGAGGATTTTTTATGAAGCAAAACAATCTGAGTTATATTCTGCACCACATGAACGAGGACAGACTTCCGGAAAACGCCGTCAGTCCGCCTATCTTTCAAACTTCTATTTTCTGTTTCCCCAGCTTCGCTTCTTTCCAGGAAGCTATTGGCGACGAGGTAAACCATTCCCTGTATACGCGGGGAAACAACCCAACCATAATGCTGGCTGAACAAAAGCTCGCGGCCCTTGAAGGGGGCGAGCGGGCAAAGCTCGTGTCTTCCGGGGTGTCCGCCATTGTTCACAGCATCATGGCTTTTGTGCGCGCCGGGGATCATGTGGTTTGCGTAGAGGACTGCTATTCCTGGACCAGGGTTCTGCTGAAAGATTATCTGGCCCGGTTTAATGTATCCGTTACCTTTGTGGAAGGAACTGATCCCGATGAAGTGATTGCGGCTTTCAGGAAGGAAACCAGGGTACTCTACCTGGAGAGCCCGACAACCCTGACTTTCAAACTCCAGGATATTCCGGTTCTCGCCGCCGCCGCACGGCAGCGGAATATCAAGAGCATTATCGACAATACCTGGGCCACTCCCATCTTTTGTAATCCCATTTCCCTGGGCATAGATCTGGTGGTCCATTCGGGCAGCAAATACCTGGGCGGCGCCAGCGACATCATCGCGGGGGTGATCATCGGGTCCAGGGAGGACATCGATCTGATCCAGAAACAGGAATTCCTCCAGATCGGTACTGTGGCGGACCCGTTTATGGCATGGCTTATGCTCCGCGGGCTCAGGACTCTCCATATCAGAATGAAAGCCCATTACGAGGGGGCAATGGCGGTAGCCAGCTATCTTGAAAAGCATCCCAAAGTTAAAAGCGTTCTTTATCCCATGCTGGATTCCTACAGCCAAAGGGATCTGGCCCGGCGGCTCTACAGGGGCGGGTCGGGTTTGTTCAGCTTCAACTTAAAGACCCGCAAAGTGGAAGA
>JAISOQ010000304.1 GCA_031275515.1 Treponema sp.
CTGATCACGGCGGCGCCGTCTACTTCCGGGGCTTGGCAGGGAAGGCGGCCCAGATACAGGCCCTCCTCGCCGTTTATCCGCTCCTCTACCAGAACATACTCTGTGCGCCCGATAAAGCGATCCATCCGCTCCTGGGTGATGAGGATCTGCCTTTCCTCCATCGCCCGTTTCCGCGCTTCCGCAATACGTTTGGATACCCGGCCTTTCATGAAATAAGCGGGGGTGTCCTCCTCACGGGAATAGACAAAGGAGCCGGCCCAGTCAAGCCGGGCCCGAGCCTGGAAATCCAGGAGGGTCTCAAAATCTTCTTCGGTCTCGCCGGGAAACCCAAGGAGGAAGGTTGAACGGATCACCGCGCCGGGAAGGACGGCGCGGATGGAGGCGATAAGGTCCAGGTAGGATTCGGCGGTACCCCGGCGGTTCATGGCCCGGAGTATGCGGGTCGAACCATGCTGAAAGGGTATGTCAAAGTAGGGAAGCAGCCGCGCGTCACGGCGGCAGAGTTCCAGAATGGGCAGGGGAAAGTTATCGGGATGTATGTAAAGGAGCCGCACCCAGAAATGACCTTCCAGGGAAGAGAGGGCTTCCAGAAGTTCAGGAAGCCCGCCGCCATTCATGTCCCCGGCAGGGCGTTTATCGGCGCCGAAGGACCCCAGATCCTGACCTATAAGGCAGAGTTCCCTGACGCCCCGGTCCAAGAGGCGGCGGCACTCGTCGAGGGCATCAGGGATAGTCCGGGATCGTAAAGGACCCCGTATGCCGGGTATGGCGCAAAAGGAACAGCGGTTGTTACAACCCTCGGCTATCTTGACGTAGGCGGAACCGGGCAGGGAAAGGAGGGGGCGGTCTCCCGGCGCAGGTATATCCGAAGGCCCGGCGGCGGCCCTGTCGTCCGCAGCGGGTCCTGGACTGTCCCCGGCCAGAATGGGGCGGCCCCGGCCTTCCATGACCGCCGAAGCGGCGCGGGCCGTCAGGGAGAAGTCGGCGTTGCCGAAAAAACCATCCGCTTCGGTGAGGGATTCGGCCAGTTCCGGCGCATAGCGCTGGGCAAGACAACCGGCAAGGAGTATTTTCTTATGGGGATAGGCGCGGCGGTAAGAAAGAACCGCATTGATCGATTCCTGTTTGGCGCTCTCGATAAAACCGCAGGAATTGACGATGATAAGGTCCGCCCCGGAGGAATCCTCCGCCTGTTCCCATCCGGCGCGGCCAAGAACCGCCATCATGGTTTCGGCGTCAACCTGGTTCTTTACGCAGCCTAAAGGATCAAGGTAATACCGCAAAGCGCCGGATTCCGGAGGCATAACTCCTGGGATAGGATCAATCAAGGCGGAGCAAAGCCAAACGGAACCGGCCATCCTCGTCCCGTACCCAGCGTATATCCGCCACTACTACTTCGCCGGCGCCTCCTATCTCCAGGGGTACTGTCCGCCCGCCGCCTATTATCTGGATCTTCACCGCCGCCGCGTTGGATACCCATAAGCGTATCCCGTTCTGGGCCTGGATGGACAGCTCATCGGAACGCTGGAAATACCGCTCGTTCCGGCCCCGCCGGTCCCGCTCCGCCAAAATTTCCCAGCGGAACATACAGTAGCCCTGGAAACTTGCCTGCAAGGTGAAGGGGTAAGAGTTGGGGGAGGTAAAGACTACCGGAGCGGACGCCGGGGCATTTTCCGGCCTCCCGGCTGCGGAAAGATTGGCGGCGTCCCCTGTTCCTGCCACAGGTTCAACAGATTCCGGGGCATTCATCTCGAAACGAAGCAAGGCCCCGGTGGCGGATTCGTACTTTACAAAATCAGCGGCGGTGATCCGTACATCCAAATACCCGTCCTCGTTAAGGTCCACCCCTGCTTCCTGGCCAAGATCCAGGGTTACCGCTGCATCCGATGGAGCGGCTATGGTCAGGATTTCTCCAAGCTCGATTAGTTCCAGCCTATACTGATCCGGCCCCAGGGAAACCAGCACAGCATCCCCCCGGTACAAACGGCGTTCCAGGGAATCTCCCTCCAGGGTATATTCCATCGCCGCCTTAGGTTCGGGGGGCGCGGCAACGGCAGGCGCGGGCCGGGTCCAAAAATAATAGAAAACGCCTCCTGCCGCCAGTAAAATCGCCAAAGCAATCGCCAGGGGACGGATTATCCTGCCGATCTGGGGCGGCGAATGTAAGAGCTGCTCTACCGGCATTGGAACTTCCTGAATTTTCAACGCCCGGTAATTTGCCAGAAGCCCTTCTATTTCCAGCCCAAGGTATTCCCCATAATTCCGCAGGAAACCCAAAAGATACGGTTCACCAGGAAAAATGGTAAATTCTTCTTTTTCAAGAGCATCTATATAGCGGCTTGCAATATTGGTATCACGGCACACCTGCTCAATAGTATATCCCTTCTCTTCGCGGGCGGTTCTTAATCTAACTCCCAGGGACTCCACTGAATTCCTCCTCCTCCGTCAAACCGGCCTGGAAAATATATCCAGCGCCCGGCAGGACAGATCATTGGGCCTGCACAGAAATAAATATGAACATTTGGGCGTATTATTCTTGCGCGGGTCCTTCCGCATTATAGTACCATTAAAATCCCGGAGCATCCGTTTAATCCGTATCTCTAAATAGGAAATTATTATAGAGATTTGCCGACGCAGGCGAATCATACAAAAAACGCTGTTCGGGGATGCCCTGATTTATCTTAATATCCGAGAAATCAAACCGGACCAGACTTTCCGCGATGGTTCTGCCTTCAATACGCCGGATAAGATGAGTTTGAGGATTCACATATAGGATGATTTCCCTGAACCCTTCGGAAATATTTCGCCTGGTAAGCCGCAGGCGTACCGCCGTCTCGCTGGACCCGGCCTCCAACGGCTCCGGCGCAGGGCCGGTGATAAACGCAGGGAGGTAATTCCGCCTAAGCAGAGTAAGCCCCTGGGCGGTTGCCAGAGACGCCCCGCTTGCACCGGTACGCCTTCCCGAACTGATGGACTGATTCAAAATGGCCCGGTACTCAGGCAGATACACCGTCAACATCTCTCCGTCAAAAACGATAACCTGCTCGGAAGGGGTGGTAAAATCGATCCTCAAAAACGAAGGGACCAGATGGCTTACGGTTCCGTACATATCCGTATTTCCGGACCGTATCGTAATTCTGGCTTCGTAATCCCGAATTCCGCCATAACGCCCGGCAACTGTCTCCAGATACCGTTCTGCGGTAACGATCTCCTGCGCGGCAGGGGCAAAAATCCTTCCGGCCAGCAAAAAGAAAACAAAAAAAGAGCGTTTTAACGAACACAATTCCCACAATTTCATAGATGAATTATACTCTACCCTGGAAACACATAAAACTCAAGTAGTAGTTTGAACTTCCCTAAAGCTGGGTATTTATACGGTTTTAGGGCGTCTTTTTTTAAGAAGAAACAAACTCCTGCTTAAAGTCCCGGCAAAGATGCTGTACGGCGGTCCTGCCTGAAAGAAGGGCGGGCGGCATACCTCCCGGAGGTATGAGACGCTGGCCGGCAAAGTAAACGTTGATCATCCCCGCCGCCTTGCAGGGATAGGCGGCCCGCCGTTGTCCCGGAGCCGTCCTGGTCATCCAGGAACCATGATAGGTTCCGCAATAGCGCTCATAGGTGAGGGGCGTCGCCGTATCCCTTACTGCGGCTTTGCCTTTTAGCGCCGGGTACTTTGCTTCCAGCCGGTCCAGCACCGTATCGGAAAGTTCCTGCTTGCGCTTTTCGTACTCCCCATTCTCTTTGGCGTTTTTCCAATACCCATAGGTATCGCCTTTAGATATGGTAACGGTTACCGCGGAACATCCGGGCGGCGCGTATCCGGGATACCGGGCGTAATTACGAAAGCCCAGAGTCTTTATGGTCTTGTCCGCATACTCGAAGGGCTTGTCCAGGACAAATACCGTAGAGTCAGGAAGCTCCGAAAGATCAGCCTCAAAACCATAACAAAGAAAGACGTTCATCGTAAGCTCCGTACCCCGGCGCATGATCTTTACCCAAGGTTCGGTGAGGGGCTTGTCAAATAAGGTATCCGCTGCGGAAAGAGTATCGGCGGTGACGATCACCGCATCGGCGGGGATAGCCCCGCCAGGGACAGAAACCCCCACGGTCCTGCCGCCTGATACCAGTACCCGGTCTACACGGGAACTATACCGGATGTTCCCTCCCAAAGCGGTAAACTGTTTTACCATGTTTTCCACCATAGCCAGGGAACCGCCCTCGATATAGCCTCCGTCCCCTGAGACATAGCATCCCAGGATGAAAAACAGGGATATGGCATTATAACTGGGACCCACCACGTTCGACAGGAGGAGGCGTAATGCGGGGTTTTTGAACCGCTCCGCATAGGCTTCGGCGGTTATGTTTCCCAGGGGCGCCATACGGGACACGGCAGGGATCATTCTGACAAGCTCCCCCAGGGGCATCTTTTTTTTTCCCCTGACCTTGAGCCAGGGTATATCCCCTATCGGGATGTTTACCCGGGCAAAGCGCCGCATGTCCCGGCAGAGTTTCCGTATAACCTCCCTGTCTTCCGGGGCGGTCTCATAAAAGTGGGCTTCGAATTTTTCCATATTCCGGTAGAGGGAAACCCGCTGCCCTTCGTGGTCGCAGGCCAGAAAGGGATCGTTGTACATGATACGGGTAGCGCCGGTAATGGCCCCGACTTCCCTCCAGAGTTTGTTGAGGGACTTCCCGTCTCCCGACCCGTTCAGCCAGTGCATCCCTCCCTCAAAGAGGTAACCCTTCCGCCGCCAGCTTGTACAGTTACCGCCCGGCATGGTATGGGATTCACAGATGGTGACATCGAATCCGCTTTTCTGCGCGTATATTCCCGCAGTCAACCCCGCAATCCCAGCGCCGACGATAACGACATTAGGCATATATCCTCCTTGGAGTATTAAAAATTATATCATACGGATGGGAACTACGGAAGCATTACATCTCAGGGCAGCGTCATGTACGTTTTAATACTAT
>JAISOQ010000320.1 GCA_031275515.1 Treponema sp.
TCTTTTACCAGGCCCAGCATAAAATAAATAAGTTCCGTAAAGGTCATTTTCCGTTTCCGGGTGAAGTCCTGTTCCCGTTTCTTGGCTCTCCGCTTAAAGGCGAGGTTGTCTGCCAAACGGATCAGGACTTCTACGCAGTTTTTTTCCCCATGATTACCCTCCCGTTCGTTAGTATAGCATAATTTCCCGCCTGGAGAAGCTTAATTTGTTGACAGTGTGCTGCTTCCCCCAACCTCACCCAGCCCTCCCGTCCCTTCGGCAGATCTTTTTCCCGGATAAATCTCCCCTGTATCCGCATCACATACCCTCTTGCCTTTGGCTTCGGACCTTCGGTCCGCCGCTCCCTACTACCAAGCGCGTAGCGGACTTTCACCGCCAAGTTACTGCCCATGCTGGGCGCACATAAAAAACCGCCCCACAGGAGGATGGGGCGGTAAGGAAAGACCTTTATGCGCCGATTTTCATGCCGCCGGTGCTCATGGCTTAGTCGGCTACGTACTCAATAGTGATACCCGTAATAGTAATGGAAGTGTCACTCTGTGTACGAATTTGGATGAAAGCATGAGACAATGATTCCTGATTTGAGAAGTCTGTAGGATAAAGCGTGTATGTATATTCACCCCCCGTGCTTACAGGAGTATATTGTATAGCAGCCGTGCTTCCCAAAACTGAATTTGTACCACCCGATGTATTATTGTTAATATAGAGGTAGGCAGTCTTCGTACCGGTATATGCCGAATACGCGATCGTTATTTTAACTTTTTTGGAGAAATTGAACTGCCCATCCGGTACATTAACACTACTACTCGTGTCTTGATCTGTGCCCCCTTGTCCTCCATTATCATTATAGGCGGTGCCAATATTAAAACGTTTTCCCGCTAAAACGATGCCAGTTGCCGTTGCCGTAATGCCGCTATCCCGTCCAACAAGGGTGAAATAATGTACCCCGGCGGTTAAATTAGTAATATCACTAAGAATGGTTCCATCAGGGGCCATATAAACAGGAGCGGATAGCGCGAAAGTCTTACCCTCCCCCGCATCCCATTTTAGGATGACATTACTGGTTATTGCTTCAACCGTAACGGCTAATGTCGCGTTTTTTACCGTCGGCGTTCCTGCGCTGGTGGTTGTAGCGGTCGCGGTGATGGTCGCGGTTCCGGCCTTTAATCCCTTTATTTTTGCCGCAGGCCCGGTAAAAGTAGAAACCTCCTTATTCTCACTGTCAATAATAGTTACCGTTCCCGCATCAGAACTTGTCCATACAATTACCGGATCGGTAACGGTTGCCGGTATATCAGTGGTAAACGTTGTTGTACCTTCCTCCGTGATGGTACTCATCCCGCCAGTGATATTAAAAACCCCTACCGGTACATAATCGGGAGTTACCGTGATGGTCAGATACGCTTCCGGCTCCGCAGTGTCCCGGGAGATCATCTGGATAGTAGCGGTCCCCGCGCCGGTAACGCTTACAAGGCCGGTCGTCTGGCTCACGGTAATCGTCGCATCGTTTGTAAACCCAGTCGAGGCGAGGTAATAATCAACGCCCAGTTCATCCGCATAGGAGGGGGTAACAATGGGGCTAAGCTGAATACCGCCCGCCGGTACGTCCCCATACCGGACAATAAGTTCTTGGGGCTCCGCTGCCGTTCCTGCGCCTGTCGTTGTCATACCCGAAGGGACGCCGATTGTCACGCCGGCAACCGGAACTGGCCGGGGCGTCGAATCGGGGGTGCTAAATACCGGATTGCCTTCCAGATTGCCGTCCCATACCTTTATCTGGGAAATTTCAGCTTCCACGGCCATAAGCGCAAACCCGACAAAAACAGAGGTATCCGCCACTACAACCCTGTCGGTATAATCAACTGTGGCGGTAGCGACCGGGTCGCCGGTTTTACCGACTTTGAAACTGGTAGTATACCCGTCGGCTGTCCGGCTGACTTCAAAGATATACTCATCTTCCTTACCGACACTTTCATTCAAACCGGCGACAGAAGCTTGTTCGGTCGCTTTGCTGGCGACTGAACGGACAGCATACGGAGTAGCGCCGCTTCCTCCTGACGTTCTAAAATGGACGCCGCCTACATTAGACAACTTTCCGGGGATTGATGTGTCGGATTCAGGGGCTATGCCGCCTATGATAATACCTTTGCTGGTACTGTTCGAGGGAGGAGTTTTGGTAAATTTAACCCGCGCGCTTATCTTAAAGTCCCCCTCAAAAAGATGATCCACATAGAAGAAAGTGGTATCCACAAAACCGCCTGATGTATTAAAATTACCGGTAGGAGCGGTCCCGCCCAACTCTCCAAAATAACTATTAATTACATAGCGGTTATCCTCCAATGGGGGAATACTTGTGGTTGCGGGACTATCGTCATAAGTCCCCGGGACTGCCGCGTTATGGATCAGCTTTAATTCATAGGTGGGAGGCGCACTGGTTACGGTAACCTGGCAGGTTCCGGAAATTTCAGCGTTTGCTTTAGATTTTACGGTTATCGTAACGGGCGTATCCGCCGCCGCTATCCCTTTTATTTTTCCGGTTTCGGTAACAGTTACTTTTGCCGGGTCGCTTGACACCCACTCAATATCATCGGTCCCATCCTGGGGGGTTCTTTCCGCCGCAAGCTGGAACTCCTCATTTACGCTTATTGATCTCGTTCCGGGATATACCGCAATGCCGGTTAACGCCTTACGTTCGGCGGCTACGGTGACCGTACAGGTGTCAAAAACAACGGCGTTGGTTTTGGACTTTGCGGTTATCGTAACGGGTGTAGCCGTTACCGCTATTCCCTTTATTTCCCCGCCGGTAACGGTTACTTTTGCCGGGTCGCTTGACACCCACTCAATGGCGTCCACCGCGTCCGCAGGGTTTTTTACCGCCGTAAGCTGGAACGTCTCGTCCACAATTATTATTTTTTCTTTGGGGGTTACGGTAATGCCGGTTAATACAACCGGCGGTGGATCCGTCGGCGATTCACACGCCGCAAACAACAACGCGGCTAACGCCGTAAAAGTCAGAAATCGAACTATTCTCATACATAACTCCTTACAAAAATATTTAAAACCCGTTTCCGGGGTTTTTATCGTGTTCTTAATCAACCGCCGCCTCATCGGCGGTGTGGAGATTATACGCCCCCGGCTGCGCGCCGTTTATGTTTTTTGTCTTCATAAAGCCATTGAGAATAAATGTACCGTCAGCATGACGCTCCAGATATTTACCCTTTATCGCCGGGTCAAAAGGCGCGGCATCCACAAAAGGCAGGATCGCAGATACGATGTTGTTTTCTATGGTCAATACCGCTTCGCTCTTATTCCGGCATGACTGGTTACGCCAGACATACCCGACATTGGTGTCGGTCGTATCCCACCATACCCCGTCATTTGAATGGGTTCCGGTTGAATAGATGGATAATACCCGGGTTACCCGGGCATCAAGCCCGGAAGGATCGCTCGTGCCGGAACCATAAACAGCGAACCCCCGGCTCAAGTTGTCAAAGGCGGTGGAATTTTCAATCTGAAGGGCCGGATTGGAATTACTGGTAAAACCATCCGCGCCGTTGATAAAGGCAAGGGAATTCTTTATTACGTGCTTTACGGACAGCCCTTCGCCGCCCATCTTAAATCCGTTGCCCCCTGAGTTGGCGTATTCCGCTTCTCCGGAACCGTCGCTTTTAAAGAAATACCCGTTCCGGTAGGCGATACAGTTTTCGATGGTAACGACCCCTATAGCGCCACTCTCTTTTTTCGAGAATAAATCCCAACCGTCATCACAGTTATGATGGGCCACGCACCACTCGAACCTGTTTCCTTCCCCTACCGTCAGTTTTGCGGCAAAACCATCGGCGTCTTCTTTGGCTTCGTCTTTATTATTAAAAGATTCGCAGTAAGAAATAGTGTTATATGACGGCCAAAACGCCTTGGGTTCCGCGCTCTCTCCGCTTATCTGGAGACCCGTATCCCCATTGTTGTATGTCTTTACCCATTCCACGATATTATGGCTTCCCATCACGGTAAGCCCTTTGCGTTTAACCGGAGCGGTCCCCCGCACATGAATGCCGCTTATTTTCCAGTAATCGCCCCGCAGTTCAAACCCCTTATTAAGAGGATTGCCCTGAAAATCAATAACCGCCTTGTCCCTGTGTTCGGCTTTTAAGGTTTTCATCTGAGCTTCGGTCCCGCTGTTATACCGGGGAATCACGACGGAAATGAGATTATATATACCGTCCGCCATAACAATCGTCTTCCCCGGGTCCACATACGCGATGGCCGTCTCCAGATCAAGAGGACTGTCCCTGGTTCCTCTGTTGGTACGCCGGCCGTCCGGGGAAACATAGATGCCTTCCTCGTTTCCATAGGTTTTTTTATTTACAATAAAAGTAACCGGTATAGAGGCCGTGGAACTTAATATATAATTTGAATTATTTTGATATTTATCCGGGTGGAATATCATCCTGAAAACATTATCGCCGTCTGTCAGATTCGTTACCGGAATTTCAAAAAGCGTATATGGCACGGCAATGGCGTTGCTCTTTTCGGTTTTCCATTCGCCCCGGCCAAGTTCTTCATCCAGCGTGGAACCGTTTACAGAAATAGAAAGTACGCCTTCAACATTCGCCCTGGCGGCAAACAGGTATGTCCCTGAGGAAACGGCAGAAGGGGAAATTACATTGAGAGAAGGGGTAAAAACAACGGGCTCCGGCGCAACGCGGGGGGCGCAGTCTTCAACATCCGCTTCCTCATAGTGAACATTAGTGATTTTTACCGCCGCGCTGCGGGCCGCAAAAAACCCAACATAATAGTGTTCTTTATTAATAGCAGTAAGCAGGTCCGGTTCCGGGATAAAATATTCGTATTTTTCCCCTAAAACAACGCCCCCCGTACCGTCAAGGACTACCCCCTTATCGGCGGGAGGCGTTATGGCAACCTTAAATCCGCTGTTTGTTTTCTCCAGGGACAAGGCGTATTTTTTCCCTGCTGAAGGAAAATCGGGCCGGTCATTCATTGCAGGATAAGAGGAATAATCGGGTAATTCCCGGGGTTCAAAATTAAAGACCGCCTTGGAGGCGTCGGCTATCTTCCCCGGATCGGAATCATACACACATTCCCCGGCAGGATCGGTAACGCCGGTACGCCAATAAACCCTGGCTCCCCGCTTTACCCCACCTACCATAATCATATTCCCCGTACCCCCTGTCGACCCGGCGTAATAATTATCATCGGGGCCCGCGTTTTTTAGGTCCTCTATGGTCTTACCTGGATATTGAGGGACATAATCACGGGCCATCAGGCCGAATCCTTCCTGACCGTTTAGTTCGGTACGGCCTTCCTGTAATCCAAAGAACACCACTTCGGCATCAGCCGTAAGCCTGAAATTTTTATTTACGTCAACTTCTTTAAAATAGAAGGTTATCCCGTCTTCACTGCCCGCGATTTTTCCCGCGTTGCTTCCACCGTCTGTATGGGAGTAAAGATCTATGGAACCATCGGGATTTATGGTGATTTTATTATTTGGCGCTGCCGAAGAACTCGTACCAAAAGAAAGCCGGTTCATGTTTTCAGTTTCTGCCAGCTCAACAGCCCTGAAGGCATCCGGATTATTCTCCATATAAGGCTCATAACCGGAAAATATATTACAAGAGAAAAAAAACGGCAAAAATATCAATAAAAAAATAAATTTTTATTCATAGTTCCTCCATACCATACATCTCATAGTTCATTATTCATTGCATTGGGATAAAAATACCGACAACTTTTTTCATTATTCCGACCTTTGGCCTGGAGGATATGTCTGAAAAATACAAGAAGTAAACAGAATTTTCCCAGGGAACCGGACGTATCATACATGTATAAAATCCGTGAAAAGGAGAAACGCTATGGTAAAACGGATAATTCTGGTAAGTTTCTTAATGGCAGCCGCTGTGTTAACGGGAATGGCTCAGAGCGGGGAACGCCCGGCCTTCAATGTTTCGGGGGATCTTACTACTATATATACTCTGGGTAATGCCGAATCTTCCCAGGCTCTGGGGAGCGGGGCCGGCAACGGCGCGTATGAAGATCAAAAGAACGGGTATTATACCAGCGCCGGCGTATATCTTTCATTCCGCCCGGCGCCGTTTCTGGAAGGTTATACCAAGATCGCCGCCACCAGCCGGCCCGGTTCCCTGTATGTCCCCCTCCAGCTTGAGTATTCCGGCGCGTCCGATTTCGCCATGAGTTTTGACACCCTGTATGGAAAACTCAGCCTTCTTGAGGCCCTTTCTCTGGCAAGCCCGGTGAATATCTTCCTTAAAGCGGGCAAGTTTAAAAGTGAATCGTCATATTTCGGCAGAATCTCTAAATTTGAAACCGAGTCGGTCCTGTACATGCTCAAAACCGCTGCGACCTACAATTATGAAGTCGAGGCCGATTTGAGGAACGCCCTGCCGGACGGGCCCTTCAGGATGTCGGCGGCTTTTACCAGTAATTTCAAATTCGACGAAGCCCTTCCCCGGCTTTACGATCTTGACGGCACGGTTTCCGCTCATGGCCAGCCGGTTCTTGGGGAATACGCTCCCCAACTGTACGCTTCTCTTAAACTCCACGAACTCAATTTCTCCGGGAACAGTAAAGTTGCGGCGGAATTGCTCTGGGCGCTGAACGGCGCGAACATTTATTCCGGACATTCCGCCGGCGGGTCTCTCCGTTACGCTTTTACCGCTATCCCCGATACGCTTACTATCCCTGTGGGGCTTTCCCTCGGCTGGTATCAAAAAAATATTGACATACTAAGCGGTACGGCGGATACTGCTCAGGGAAGGGCGACTATAGATATGCGGGAGACCCTCAGTTTTGGGTACGCCGCGGGGGTCAGGTATAGTTCCGGTTCCGTTGCCGGGGATATGAATATCGCCGGGGCTGTTTCTTCAATCGGCCATATCTACCGGGATACCCTTACCATTGCGTCCCTGTCCCTGGACGCCCAGGTTACCTATAACGACAGGTTTTTTGTTGGCGCCGGGGTTATATTCGGGACCCTGGGCGATGCGGAATGGAAGACTTCCGACAGCGTAAGCGCCGCGCTGGACGGCGGCGGGTACAAGCGCACTTTTTCTTTTGCGGAAAACCTGGGCTGCGAAGTATATGGAGGGATTAGATTTCCGCCTAATTGCCGTATTATTATAGGGTTTAATCAAAACAGGGGCCTTGCCATGAATTATACCCTGGAAAGCAGGGCGGACGGCCAGATTAAATACAAACAAGCTGATACGGCAGCCGGAGACACTATGCTTGAAACCGGCGGCTTGTTTATTAAATTCGGTTTTTCCTTTTGAACTGAATTTGTTTTCCTGCTGTCCCCGGCAATAACGCTGCCGGGGACAGCCGCAGGGTTGTTTCCAAAAGAACTTCGCCTGGGTTTTGGAAGGACGGGTAATCCGGTTTTTTGACAGGGAGTATAAGATGGCGGATATTGATATTACATCTTTTGGCGGGCGGGGAGACGACCGGACTGATAATTCCGCCGCTTTTGCCGCGGCTTTATCCGCCTTGCGGGAATCCGGCGGCGGGACGCTCAATGTCGGAAAAGGCGTCTGGCGGACCGGTCCCATCCAGTTATTCTCCCGCATTACGGTGGCCGTCGAAGAAGGGGCGGTGATTTCCTTTATCCCTGAGATAGAAAGGTACACCCCGGTTTTTACCCGCTGGGAGGGAGTTGAATGTTACGGTATGCACCCTCTGATTTTTGCAAAGGGTGAAGAACAGGTAGCCGTCACCGGCAAAGGTTCCCTGAACGGCAACGGGCAGGTATGGTGGGATCTGCTGCGGGATAAACGCCGGCGGAACCAGGTCCGGCCTGAAACGCCCATAGAGATACAGCTTGGGGTTTTGAACCCCGGCAATAACAGCCAGCCCTCTGGCGGCGGGGGCCGGAACACCCAGTTTCTCAGGCCGCCTATGATCCAGTTCTACAAATGCACGGACGTACGTATTGAAAATATTACCATCGTTAATTCCCCCTTCTGGACCCTGCATCCGGTTTTCTGCTACAGGCTTACTATTCGGGATGTCACCATCGCCAACCCGCCGGACGCTCCCAACACCGACGGTATTGATGTCGATTCCTGCCGGGACGTATTGATTGAAAAGTGCCATGTAGGGGTAGGCGACGACGGCATCGTCCTTAAATCCGGCTCCGGGGAAGACGGCCTGCGGGTAAATGCCCCTACCAGCAATGTGGTAGTCCGGGACTGTACGGTTAAGGACGGGCATGGAGGCATTGTGATTGGCAGCGAAACTGCCGGCGGTATTTTTGATGTTACTGTGGAAGACTGCGTGTTTGCAGGAACCGACAGGGGCATACGGATCAAAACCCGCCGGGGCCGGGGAGGGCGCATCCGCAATCTCAGCTTCCATAACCTCACCATGGAAAACAACCTCTGTCCTCTGGCAATCAATATGTTCTATCGTTGCGGCGCGGAGCTGTCGGACGGCTTTTTTGCCCAGGACCCGCTTCAAGTCGGAGCGGCTACCCCTTCCATCAAGAACATCACCATCTCCCGAATCCGCGCGTCCGGCTGCCGGGCTTCTGCGGGTTTTATCGCGGGGCTTCCTGAATCTCCTATCGAAAACCTGACTATACGCTGCTGCGAATTCTCCACCGACGAAACCAGCCCTGCAAGCCCCGAGGAGTCGGATATGTTTTTGGGACTGCCTCCGGTACAGGGAAAGAGCTTCCGGGTTCTCAATGTCAAGGAACCTGACTTCTCCGACATTACGATAACCGGCCCGGGGGAAGCATTTATCTACGGATAACCGGGTAAATGCGAAAGGAACCGGGGAGCAGGTTCCAAATCCAGCGTTCCGTCCAAGACATCTTGATGCAGGTACATTCCGTTGTTATAGTTTTGTGTATGAAAACACAACTAAAACCAAATGCCTCCCCGGAAGAATTGGCTGTTATGAAAATATTACTCGATTCGGGAAAACTTCAATCAAAGTTTGCTGTACGTTTATTGGCAATACTAAATCTGTCCAATGGAAAGACAATGGAGAGTACAGCCGAATCTCTTAACATCAGTCTTTCTTCGCTCTTTCGGTATGTAAAGCGGTTTAACGCCGAAGGTCTGGAATCCCTGTTGAAAGATAAAACCCGTAAGCCCGGAAAAATACCGGTCAGTGAGGAAAAAAAGAATGAACTGTGCAGGATAGCCTGCGCCAAAGAACCTGATGATGCTGTTCATTGGAGTGTCCGAAGCCTTGCCAAACGGGTAGGGATAAGCAAAAGTTCGGTAAACACCATACTGCGGGAACGGGGAATAAATCCGCATCAGGTGGAAACCTCCCGGTTCAGTAATGACGACTTATTTGAAGAAAAAGCCGATGAGGTGGCAGGCCTGTATATGAACCCGCCGGATAATGCGATAATTCTTTGTGTAGACGAGAAATCGCAAATACAAACGCTGGAGAGGACTCTGCCGCAGCTGCCGTTACGGGAGAACATCCCAGCCCGGCAAACGGCGGATTATGTGCGGTATGGGACGGCGGCTTTATTTGCGGCGCTTAATGTATTAACCGGGGAAGCGGCAGGGGAATGTACGGATCATCATACAAGTGAGGATTACCTTGAGTTTCTGAAAAGGGCAGCCAGGCGGCGTGATGCGGGGAAAGTGTTACATATTATAACGGATAATTATGCAGCTCATAAAAGTAAAGATGTGAATAAATATTTGGAAAGTATGTCTGGAAGATATAAAGTTCATTTTATAGCGTCGCATTCGTCATGGTTGAACCTGGTAGAACGGTGGTTTGCAGAGATAACGAATAAAAGGATAGGCGGGGAGGGTGTGAAAGAATTAACAGAGTCGATAAAAAGATATATAAAAGAATGGAACAAAAACAGCAAACCATTTCTGTGGACAAAATCGGCCAAGACTATCAGGAGAAGGAAAAACAACGCTAGAGCTGCCTGTTGATGTGGACAGAACACCAGGTATTTATTAACGCCCTATTCTATTCATGCATTATTACATAAAAGTCCGCAATTACGCGAATTAACGCTAATAGATCCGGATAATTTAGGACTTATATCAATGGTATCAACGGCGTGTTCAGCGTTCCAATTATTTTCCCGGCTTCTTTCTGGGAATGGTGGGGTAAGGGGCTATGCGGCAACATAGCTCCCCTGCCCCGGAGTTTTGAGGAGCCGGCGGCTGCAAGGCTAAGACGGCTCCTCAATTTAACAATCCTAACCCGGTTCCTTTACCGCTGAAAGAGAGTTAATCCTCTCTCAACGTGGTATCAACGAGGGGAGCCGGGCGTCCCGTAGTTTTGTGTTTCCAGTCCGGTTCCTTTACCGCTGCGGGAGAGTTGGTCCTCACTCCGCGTAGTATCAACGAGGGGAGCCGGACTTTCTAAAACTACGGTTCCATCGCTTTGTGTTTCCAAGTCCGGTTCCTTTACTGCTGGGAGAGAGTTGGTCCTCACTCCGCGTGGTATCAACGAGGGGAGCCGGGCTTTTACCGCCACGAGATTTGGCTTCCCTGAGTATACTCAACCGGGAGCCTACTATATTTTAATATGCTTCTCTCAATATTACAAGTAAATTAGAACAACAACTTTACATTTAGCGCTAACCTATAGAGGGAAAAAACCATCAATTCGTAAAAATTCGCGGATAAATTCTTCATTGTTCTTTAGACAGAACCCCCAGGGCGGCGTCTATCCGCGCCAGGGAACGTTCCGCCCCCAAAAGGCGGATAGACCCGAAAAGGGGCGGGCTGACACGGGCGCCGGTGACGGCTACTCTGAGAGGCATCAGCAGATCCCCAAGCTTTACGCCCTCCGTTTCCGCCCGTTGTTTTACCAGCGCTTCCGCTTCCGTATCGTTCAAACCGGCCAGAGGAACGGCGATGTCCCTCCCTGTTTTCAGAAGCTTGATCGTCTGCGTCAGGTCCGACTTCCTGGGAATGAACTCCGCCGCCGCCGGGACCGGGGGCTCCTTAAAGAGATAGCCCAGCTTGCCGGGAATCTCGCCCAAAAAGGAGACCCGCTCCTTGATAAGGGGCATGGCGGCGGTAAAAGCCGCCCGGTCCTCCGCGCTCCCTTCACTGCCGGCCTGACCAAAAAGCCCGGCTTCCAGGGCATACGGCAGGGCCAGGGCCGCAAGCTCCTCATCAGTCTTCATCCTGATATACTGCCCGTTGTACCATTCCAGCTTCTTGTAATCAAAGACGGCGGACGCCTTGTTGAGTTTATCCAGGCTGAACTTCCGGGCCAGTTCCTCAAGGGTATATATATCCTTCCCTTCTTCGTAGGAGGCCCCCAGGAGGGCGACGTAGTTAAGCAGGGCCTGGGGCAAATAACCCTGGCGGTGGAATTCGTCGATGCTCGTTGCGCCGTGGCGTTTACTCAGCTTCTTCCCATCCTGACCCATCACCATAGGGAGGTGGCAGAATTCCGGCGGCTCCCACCCGAATGCCCGGTAGAGAATCACATGCAGGGGGGTGGACGAAAGCCATTCCTGGGCCCTGAGTACATGGCTTATCCCCATAAGGCGATCATCCACCACATTGGCCAGGTGGTATGTGGGGAACCCGTCGGACTTGAGGAGTACCGGATCGGGGTTCACGTCGTCATTTTTCCATTCCACATCCCCTAAAAGCCGGTCGGTGAACCGGGTGCTTTGCCCCAGGGGGATTTTAAGGCGTATGGTATACGGCTCCCCGTCCGCCGCCCGCCTGGCCGCCTCCGCCGCCGGGATGTCCCGGCAGCGCCGGTCATACCCTGAGGAATGGGCTTCTTCCCGCGCCTTCCGTACTTCCTCAAGCCGCCGGGAGGAACAAAAACAATAGTAGGCTTCCCCCTTTTCCAGGAGTTCCTCCGCGTATTTCCGGTACAGGGGAAGCCGCTCCGATTGAATGTACGGTCCGGCGGGTCCGCCTATGTCCGGGCCTTCGTCCCATTTAAGGTCCAGCCAGTCAAAAGTGTCGTAGAGGTTCTGTACAAAAGCCTGGTCAAACCGGGTACGGTCGGTGTCTTCCAGACGCAGGATGAATTTGCCCCCCTGGGAACGGGCAAAGAGGTAGTTGAAGAGGGCGGTTCGTATCCCTCCTATGTGCTGCAATCCCGTCGGGGAGGGCGCGTAACGGTCACGGACTTCCATAAATACTCCTTGTACTTACTATATATCGCAAAAACATACGGCGGCGGGACAAGGCCCCGCAAACGCCCGGCGCAGGCCCTTACCGCTTACGAAGCCTCAAGCGTTTCCCGCAGCAGGCGAAGAAAATCCTTCCGGCTCATCTCACTGCCCCCCAGTGAACGGAGGTGATCCGTGGGGATCTGGCAGTCGATGAAGGCGGCCCCCTCCGCAAAGAGGTTTTGCGCCAAAGTGATGAAAGCCGCTTTGGAGGCGTTGGGCCGCCTGGCGAACATGGATTCCCCAAAAAAGGCGCGGCCCATGCGTATGCCGTAACAGCCCCCGGCCAGGTCCCCGGCCAGCCAGCTTTCCGCCGAGTGGGCCCAGCCCAGGCGGTGAAGTTCCGTATAGGCCTCGATGATGTCTCTGGTGATCCACGTGCCGTCCTGTCCAGGACGTTCAACGGCGGCGCAGGCCTCTATAACGCCGGAGAAATCCCGGTCTATGGTAACGGTAAACTTCCCCTGCCGCAGGAGCTTCTTCATGGAAGAAGAGACCCGGAGATTTCCCGGAAAGATCACGAACCGCGGGTCCGGGGACTGCCAGAGCAGGGGATCTTCGGGGTTGTACCAGGGAAAGATACCCTGTTCATAGGCCGAAAGGAGCATCCCCGGCGACAGGTTTCCCCCTATGGCGACGATACTGCCCCGGGCTTTGAGGGCCGGAGGAAAAGAGAACCGCTCATTTTGAGGCAGATAGGGGAAATTCGGATCCGGTCCCGGCCTTAGGGCGCTCACGTTTCGGTCTGCCCTTCCGGTCAGGAAAGGACGGTAATACGGTATTCTCCATCCTGCCAGTCGGCGCGGGCAAGGCCCCCCTCGCTGAGGCGTCCAAAGAGAACTTCTTCCACAAAGAAAGCCTTGATCCGGTCTTCCATAATGCGGCCCACGTTCCGGGCGCCGAATTCCCGGCTGTACCCGTCTTCGGCCAGATGGGAGACGCAGGCTTCGGTAACTTCCAGGGTGACGTTTTTTTCCGCAAGCTGGGTCTTAAAGGCGTCCAGTTCCTTCCCGACAATGGAAATCATGATGTCCTGGGACAGATGGCCGAACCTGACCACGGCGTCCAGCCGGTTGCGGAATTCAGGGGTAAAGATCCGTTCCACCGCGCTGTTCACTTCGGATTCCCCGCTGATCCGTTCCCCAAAGCCTATAAGGTTCCTGCCTATGTCCCGGGCCCCGGCGTTACTCGTCATGATGAAGACCACGTTTCGGAAGTCGGCCTTCCGTCCGTTGTTGTCCGTCAGGGTGGCGTAATCCATGATTTGAAGGAGGATGTTGTAGATGTCCGGGTGGGCTTTCTCGATTTCGTCCAACAGCACTACCCCGTGGGGCTGTTTCCGTATAGCGTCGGTCAGGAGGCCCCCCTCGTCATACCCCACATACCCCGGGGGCGAACCGATCAGCCGGGAGACGGTGTGCTTCTCCTGGTATTCGCTCATGTCGAAACGATGCATGGCAACCCCAAGGATGTCCGCCAGGCACCGGGCTAATTCGGTCTTCCCGACCCCGGTGGGCCCGGCAAAGAGAAAGTTGGCTATGGGTTTGGTTTCCGCCCTAAAACCGGCGCGGGAACGTTTAACCGCCCCAACCACCGCAGCCACCGCCTCGTCCTGGCCGAAGATCCTCGCTTTAAGCCGCTCTTCCAGGGTGCGGAGCTTGTCTTTTTCGCTTTCCCCGACAGACCGTTCAGGTATGCGGGCTATGCGGGAGACCACCCTTTCTATCAGGGAAAGGTCTATAGTAATGATTTCCCCCGTCCCTTCCTGAACGGAGACCCCAATATTGTCCGCGCCCTCCAGCCCGGCTTCTCCGGCATGGGGACCGGCCCCGGCGGTTTCACCCTCAGCGTTGATTTGGGATTTCTTAAAGGCTTCAATCCTGACAAACGCCCCGGCTTCGTCTATTACATCTATGGCCTTATCCGGCAGACGCCGCTCGGTGATGTACCGGGCCGAAAGCCGCACCGCCCCTTCCAGGGCGTTGTCGCTGTACCGGACCTTGTGATAATCCTCATACTTGAATTTAAGCCCTTTAAGAATGGCGATGGCGTCCTCTTCGCTGGGCTCGCCGATGTCGATCTTCTGGAAACGCCGGGAAAGGGCCCGGTCCTTGTCGAAAAATTTGCCGTACTCCTCATGGGTGGTAGAGCCTATACAGCGGATCTTCCCCGACGTGAGGGCGGGTTTGAGCAGGTTAGAGGCGTCCAAAGCGCCCCCGGACACCGCGCCCGCGCCCACCAGGGTATGAATCTCGTCGATGAAAAGGATGGCCCGCTGCTTTTTAAGAATTTCCTCTACAACCCGCTTAACCCGTTCTTCAAAATCCCCCCGGTACTTGGTCCCCGCCACGAGAGCGCCCATGTCCAGGGAAAAAATCGAGAAATCCTTGAGGACCGGGGGAACATTCCCCAGGACGATGCGCTGGGCAAGCCCCTCGGTGATGGCGGTCTTCCCGACCCCTGAGTCCCCCACATGAACGGGGTTGTTTTTAAGCCTCCGGCACAGTACCTGTACGGTCCGGTCAAGTTCCGCCTCCCGGCCTATGACCGGCTCCAGTTTCCCTTCCCGGGCCAGGGCGGTAAGCTCCGTGGCGTACCGATCCAGGGCGCTCCGTTTGTTGTTCCCTTTTGTTTTTGGGGCGCCGTCAACAGCGGACTCCCCTTCGTCCGGGGCTTCTTCCCGGTTTTCGCCGCCGGCGAAATTCTCGGGGCGTTCCTTCCCAAAGCCGTACATGCCGTCTCCTTCGGCATCCACGCCGTGGGAGATGCTCTCCAAAAGTTCCAGCCGGGTAACCCCTGCCTTGCGGAGGTAATAGGAGCAGTAGTTCCGGTCCTCATCGTAGAGGGATACCAGAATATCGGCCACATCCAGGGTGTCTTTTTGGGAAGACTGGCTCTGAAGCATCGCCCGTTCCAGAACGCTCTGAAAGCCTACGGTTTGAGCCGGCTCAACATTGTCCATCACCGGGACCTTCTGCTCGAAATAGCTTTCCATGCCGTGTTTGATCTGATCCAGATTGGCGCCCGCGCCGGTCAGGATACCCTGAACTTCGGGGAAGGCAAGGGCGGCGTACAGGATATGCTCAGGAGTAATATACTCGTGATTCTGTAGTTTCGCTTCGTTATAAGCAGCTTGCATGATCGCCACCACGCGGCGGCTGATTTTCATTCTTTATATTCCTCCCTGCCCGTATCTATCGTCTATACGCCGGCCCTAAAAGACGAAGGGTCACGCTTTTTCTACAATGCACCGGAGGGGGAACTCATGTTCCTTGGCAGCCTCGTGAACCTGATTCACTTTGGTTTGGGCTATGTCATAGGGGTAAACCCCTACCATTCCCCTGCCTTTTCGGTGTACATCCAGCATGATGCGGTTTGCATCTTCGACGTTCTTGTGGAAAATCTGTACCAGGATGTTCACGACAAAATCCATGGTAGTGTAATGGTCGTTCAGGAGTATGACCCGGAATTCCTCAGGCTCTTTGAGCTTCTCCTCTTGCTTCGCGGAAGGTTTTATCCAGACTCCTGCATGTACCGGCATACTGCAAGAATATCATAAAAAGTCCTGTTTTACAAG
>JAISOQ010000323.1 GCA_031275515.1 Treponema sp.
GACCCCAAAGTAAACGATCTATGGACTAAAGTCCGCCGTTACGTGAATGAACGTTGCTTTATCCGAATTTATCAATTCTATGAGAAGGAGCATAAAAAATGGAAAGCCGAACATTAAGCATAGGCGGGATGACCTGCGCGGCCTGCGCGGCGCGGATAGAAAAGACCCTGCGGAAGCTGGAAGGGGTTGGCGCCGCCACGGTGAACCTTGCCAGCGAGAAACTCTTTGTGGAATACGCGGATACCCGGACCCTGGAGCGTATTAAAGAAGCGGTGGTTAAGATAGGGTATCAGGTAACGGACAGACCCAAAGGAGTGGCCGTAATCATACCCATAGGCGGCATGACCTGCGCGGCCTGTTCAGCCAGGGTTGAAAAGGCGCTCCTCAAGCTGGAAGGTATAGAAAGCACCGGGGTGAACCTTGCCACGGAAAAGGCCGCGGTGGTCTACAATCCCCAGGTCCTGCGCCTTTCGGCCATCAGGGAAGCGATTGAAAAGGCAGGATACCAGGCCCTGGAAGCTGCAAAAGACGGGGGAGCGGACGAGGACAAGCTGCGCAAGGAAAGGGAAATCAAAATCCTGAGAACAAAATTTATTGTCGCCCTGTCCTTCGCCCTTCCCCTGCTCTATATCGCTATGGTTCCTATGATCACCTGGGTCACCCTTCCTTTCCCCAGAGCCCTGGCCCCTATGAATTTCCCCCTTATCTACGCTCTGGCGGAACTGATTCTGGTTATCCCCGTCATCATCGCGGGGAACCGGTTTTATACGGCGGGCTTCAAAAACCTGATCCATCGAAGCCCCAACATGGATTCTCTCATCGCCATCGGCACTAGTTCCGCGATCATCTACAGTCTTTACAATGTATGGCAGATCGCCGCCGGCGATTTCAGCGCCGTGGAATCCCTGTACTTTGAAACCGCCGGGGTCATTATCGCCCTTATCCTCCTGGGAAAAACCCTGGAAGCCGTATCCAAAGGCCGTACCAGCGAAGCCATCAAACGGCTCATGGGCCTGGCCCCCAAAACGGCGATCATCATCGAAACCGGCCCTTCCGGAGAAACCCTGGAAAAAGAAATCCCCATTGATGAAGTCATTCCCGGAGACATTATCCTGGTCAAGCCCGGCGCGAAGATCCCCGTAGACGGGATTGTAACCCAGGGCCGGACCGCCATTGACGAATCCATGCTCACCGGGGAGAGTATGCCCGTAGACAAGAAGGCCGGGGATCCGGTCTATGGGGCCACCATCAACGCCAACGGACTCATTCGTTTTAGGGCGGAAAAAGTCGGCGGAGATACCGCCCTGGCCCAGATCATCCGTCTGGTGGAAGACGCCCAGGGTTCAAAAGCCCCTATCGCCCAGCTGGCTGACATCGTGTCCGGCTACTTTGTCCCCATTGTCTGCGCCATTGCCCTTGCCGCGGGCATCGCATGGTTCGCGGCGGCCTCCGGCGGACTGGTCAGCCTGCCCGCCGGACAATCGGCCCTGGAATTCTCCCTTACCATCTTCATCTCCGTGTTGGTCATTGCCTGCCCCTGCGCCCTGGGCCTTGCCACTCCCACGGCCATCATGGTGGGAACCGGCAAGGGCGCGGAAAACGGCATCTTGATCAAAGGCGGCGAGGCCCTGGAAACCGCCCACAAGATCAACGCCATTGTCTTTGACAAAACCGGAACCATCACCGAAGGAAAGCCCAAGGTTACCGATGTGATTGCCGCCCCTTTTGTGGAAGAAAGCCGCCTTGTGCAGCTTGCCGCCTCTGCGGAAAAAGGCTCCGAGCATCCCCTGGGACAGGCTATTGTGCAGGACGCCCAAAACAGGGGCCTGGAGATTCTCAATACCGATAGTTTTACTGCCATACCGGGCCGGGGCATCGAAGCGGTCATCCAGGGCGTTACCGTACTGGCGGGGAACCGGAAGCTCATGGACGAGCGGAACATTCCCCTGGAGGACCTGGAAGCCGAAAGCGACCGCCTTGCCGGAGAAGGGAAAACCCCCATGTACATCGCCCTTGACGGCCACGGCGGACTGGCCGGTATGCGGGCTGCGGGAATCCTGGCAGTGGCGGATGTGGTGAAAAAGAACAGCAAAGAGGCCGTGAAAATCCTGGGCCGGATGGGAATTGAGGTTGTCATGATCACCGGGGACAACAAAAAGACCGCCGCCGCCATAGCCCGGCAGGTGGGGATTGACCGGGTGCTGGCGGAAGTGCTGCCCCAGGACAAAGCGGCGGAAATAAAAAAATTACAAAACGAACCCGGCGTTTCTCCAAAACATCATCCCGTAATTGCCATGACAGGGGACGGCATCAACGACGCCCCGGCGCTGGTCCAGGCGGACATCGGCATCGCCATCGGCAGCGGAACCGATGTAGCCCTGGAGTCCGCCGACATTGTGCTCATGCACAGTGATCTTATGGATGTTCCCCGGGCCATAACCTTGAGCAAACGGACGATCCGCACTATCAAGCAAAATCTCTTCTGGGCCTTCGGCTACAATACCCTGGGCATCCCCATTGCCGCGGGTATCCTGTACCTCTTTGGAGGGCCCCTCCTCAATCCTATCTTCGCCGCCGCCGCCATGAGCATGAGTTCTGTATCGGTATTGACCAACGCCCTCCGTCTCAAGGGGTTCAACCTGGCGCGGGAAGTTAAATCCAGGGAAATTGAAACCCTGGAGAATACGCCAATCCATTGCCGTTAAATTATAGGAGTGAACATCATGAAAAGAATCATAAAAATTATTGGAGCCGGACTTTTTGCCCTCCTTTTGACGACTCTTTCCTGCGGGAAACTTGACGTAGTAGGGACCGGTTCGGTGAAATCCTTTGCAAAGGTTCTGGGCCAAATCCCCCGGCAGGTTACGCCGGACGAACGGAACGGCGGCTGGTCCTTGGCGGCTCCCGGCAACAGCGTCCGGTTCATTTGGAGCCGGAACTATGCGGAAAGCCCCCTCCATGACGTGATGATAGAATTCGACGCCGCCTCCTTTATCGCCGCAGGGCTTGATCCCGCAAAACTCCCCGGCAATTTCGCCGTCTACGATGGCAAGATTATGACGGGGACCAAACTGGGAACGGAGCGGCTGGAATATTCCGGGGAAGTTACCCCCCTTGCTTCCTATGAACAGATCGTCAAACTGAAGCGGAACAGTATCGGCTATCACATGGCTATGGATCACTACGGGGTGAACCTGGGGGACGGTAATCTTTTTGAGTGGGCCAAGGATATGGCCGCCAACGACAAGGACCTGGTCTTTGTCCTTAATCCCGAACCGTTCCTGAAGGCGGGACTTGATCCGGCCCGCATCGAAGGCTGGGTCTTTACCAAAGTTACTGTGGACGATGAAAACGGAAAGCCCGTTCAGGTGGATAAGATACTGATACCTTTCGATTTGATGTAGGGTTCTGAAGGCCGGCGGCGCGGAGGCCGCGTAACGTCTCCTGACGCCCGCCGGCCTTCATCGTTATCCCTTGAGTCCTGTACTGGCCACTCCCTGTACAAAATACCGCTGTAACGAAAGAAAAATAACCAGTACCGGAATAAGGGCCACCACGCTGGCCGCCATGATAAGGCCGTATTCGCTGGAATACTGGGAAATAAACATCCGCAGTCCTATCTGTATGGTTTTGAGTTCCGTCCGGGTAAGGTAAATCATGGGACCTAAAAAATCGTTCCAGGTATTGACAAAGGTGATGATCGTCAGGGTTGAAAGGGCGGGCTTGGACAGGGGGAGCATGATCCGCAGCCAGATCCCGTATTCGGAGAGGCCGTCGATCCACGCCGCCTCCCGCAGTTCATCGGGGATGCTTTCGTAAAACTGTTTCATCATAAATACCCCAAAGGCGGAAAACGCCTGGAGGCAGATGATGGCCAGGTGGGTGTTGTTCAGCCCCATAGCCCGCATCAGGATGAACTGGGGAACCATGTATGCCTGCCAGGGAACAGCAATGGTGGCGATATACCCCAGGAAAAGGCCCCGGCAGCCGGGAAAGCGGAGTTTCGCGAAAGCATAGGCGGCAAAACTGGAACTTAAAAGCTGCAACAGGGTTACGATTACCGAAAGTTTCACCGTGTTCATGATAAAAATCCCCAGGGGAATTTTTGTCCATATATCGGAGTAGTTTTTCCACCGGGGGCTTTCGGGGATCCACTTCATGGGAAAGGTAAACACATCCTTGTTCAATTTTAAAGATGATGACAGCATCCACACAAAAGGAATCAGCATAGTAAAAGCCATGATGGCAAGGAAAAGATATATTCCCAGGTGATACCAGAACTGTTTTTGACTGCCCCAGGTTACGGCGATATTTTTGCTGTTTTTCTGTACCATGCGGATCCGCCTATTTTCCAAACTGTTTTTCACCCCGGAACTGGATCAGGGTGATTCCCAGAACCAGCGCGAAAAGAACCATAGCGATGGCGCTGGCATAGCCGTATTCCAGAGAACGGAAGGCGGTGTTGTATATTTGATAAACCAAAACCCTGGTAGTATTGGTAAGCTGGTTATCCCCGCCGGCAAAGAGGTTGATAAAAATATCATAAACCTTAAAGGAACTGATAATCAGCATCATCATGATAAAAAATGTGGTGGGGGCAAGCTGGGGGATAGTTACATGGAAAAAACGCTGCCTCCCGTTGGCGCCGTCCAGGTTCGCTGCTTCATACAGTTCCTGATTCACTCCCTGGAGGCCCGCAAGGTATATCACCATATAATAGCCCATGTTTTTCCATACGCTGAAAAAAATAACCATAGGGATCGCCCAGTGCCGGTCGGCGGCCCAGCCGGGAAGTTTTTCAATAGGAATTCCCGTGAGGGCGTTAAGCAGGTTATTGACCGGCCCCCGGGTAGGGCTGAAAATGAAATTCCACACCGCCGCCACCGCTACCAGGGAGGCCACATAAGGAAAAAAGGAAACGGTTCTGAAAAAATTCCGGCCTTTCACTTTTTGATTAACCACTATGGCGAGGAAAAGGGAACAGGCCAGGGTCAGGGGTACGACGCCGCCGGTATAGAGGATCGTATTCCACAGGGCCCGCAGGAAAATAGGATCGTTAAAGAGGCGGATAAAATTTTCCCACCCTGCAAATTCAATGGGGTTTGCCCCGTCCCATTTCAAAAAAGACAGAATCAGGGCAAACACCAGAGGAACCAGGGTGAATACCGCAAAACCGAGAAAATTCGGCGCGATAAAGCTGTAGGCGACTAACATCTCTTTGGTTTTTTTAGTCATACCACCCTTCTTTTCCCTTTTTTACCTGCTTTCAAGTCCAGTCTACTTTCCCAGGATAGGTTTCACCCGGTCGTTCATTTCCTTGATGCCCTGGGCGATGGTGCTGTTCCCGGTCATGATAGCGTCGTGGGCTTCATTCAGGACGATCTCAATATCCGCGCTTTTTTCATGCAGGGGCATTTCAAGATAGGTCTTGTACACCTGGAGCGCTTCTCTGCTGCCCGGATCGCTGGGGAAACCGGGAGTACCGGCGATGGCGTTGATCACTTCCTGGTTCATAATTGCCGGGATAGTTCCCAGCCTGGCAAGGATGGCGGCCCCTTCCGGACCGGAAACAAAGCGCATAAAGTCCAGGGCGGCTTCCTTTTTGGCTGAATTCCGGTTGACCGCAATGGAGGTAATGGTTCCCAGGGTAGTTCCCGCCGGGACCCCATCGGGATGGGGATACTTTGCCAGGCCCCAGTTTTTGGAAAGGGATTCCCCGGTTCTTACCTTGTCGATCTGAGTGGCGATGAACCAGGTCCCCATATTCATCATGGCGATCTGATTGTTGAAGAAGGCCCCTGAATAATGGGTCCCCGAAGTTTTAAGAGCGGCGTAACTCTGAACGATGCCGTCATCCTGCTCTTTAATAACCCGCTCGTAATAGGGGGTAAGGAAATCGTATGTACCATCCACGATGGTATTTTTTCCATCCAGGATGCCGAAAAGCTGTACTGCGCTCCGCCAGGTGTGGTAATGAGCCCCGTAGATTTTGTTCGCGCCGGTTCCCCGGGTAACCCTTCTTGCCAGAGCGTCGTACTCATCCAGGGTTATATCGTTAGAGGGGTAGGGAACTCCGGCGGCGTCAAACAGGTCCTTATTGTAGAAAATAAGCCAGAAGTCGCTGCGGAAAGGCAGGGCGTAGACTTCGCCGTTTACCGCGATTTGTTCGGTGGTGCCGCCGTACAGGGAGGTGTTGATGCCTGCGGTTTTAATGTAACTGTTCAGGGGTTCCAAACGGTTCTGGCGTATCAGGTTCGCATAACCGGGGATGTCCTTGATGCATAGCACATCAAGATCCGCGCCTCCTGAAAGCTGGGTGCCCAGGACCGTCATATAGTCGGCGCTGCCAAGGTC
>JAISOQ010000060.1 GCA_031275515.1 Treponema sp.
TACTCTACCAGGCGGCTGGGAATTTCCGTTAAGAAGGGGGAGGGGGCGCAGTCGGCTGTGTTTTGCATACGCCGCCGCTTCAAGCAGCTGGTGATAAAGAGCTTGTCCCGGGCCCTGGTGATAGCCACGTAGAAAAGCCGCCGTTCCTCTTCAATGTTGCCGTCCCCCTCCTCCTGGCTCCTGGTATGGGGGATGATCCCGTCTTCGGCGCCGGCAATAAAGACCACCGGGAACTCCAGCCCTTTGGAGGCGTGTATGGTCATAAGGTTCACCTTCCCTTTGTCCGCCTCGCCATCCCCATCATCCCTGGTGATAAGGCTTATGCGGTTCAGGTAGGGATAGAGGGTGGGGTCCAGGTTATCCGGGTCCTGTTCCCAAGTTTCGATGGACCTGATAAGGCTTTCGATATTAAGGAACTTCCACCGGGCTATCTTTTCGTTCTTGCTGTATTCCGTGACCAGGTAGGACCAGTAATCAATGGCGTCCACCAGGGCCCGCACCTTTTGGGACAGAGAAAATTTCCCGTTTGGCCCGGGTTTTCTGCCTAGAATTTCGCCTTTGAAGGAATCAATAAGGGATATAAAGTCCTCCATGTCGGTCCTGCCCTTGTCCGCGCCTTCCGCCTTCATGACCGGCAGATCCTCAAAGAGCATGGCTTCGCCGGTACCACGGGAATGGGCCTGGGCATAGCTGGTCTTTACCATAGCGTCCCACAGGGAGGAATGATTTTTCCGGGCAAGTTCCGTCAGGGCGGTCACCGCGGTTTTCCCTATCCCCCGCCGGGGAGTGTTGATGATTCTGAGGAGGTTCACGTCGTCGTCGGAATTGGCGATCACCCGGAGGTAGGAGAGTATGTCCTTAATCTCCTTACGCTGGAAGAAGCTGGTCCCCCCGGATACCCGGTAGGGGATGTTTTGGGCTAGAAAGGCTTCCTCAAGAGGCCGACTCATAGAGTTGGTCCGGATCAGCACTCCAAAATCATCGTATTTGAGGGCTTCCCTCACCCGCAGCTCCTGAATCCGTTCGGCGATAAAGTCCGCCTCGTCGCTTTCGTTCTGGGGGTGAAAGAGTTCTATCGGCTTGCCCCCGGAATTGCCGGACCAGAGGGTTTTTTCCTTCCGGTTGGAGTTGTTGGCGATGACCCCATTGGCCGCCTCCAGGATGGTGGATGTGGAGCGGTAGTTCTGTTCCAGCTTGATTTCTATCATCCCGGGAAAATCCTGCTCAAACAGGAGGATGTTTTCGTAGTTGGCCCCCCGCCAGGAGTAGATAGACTGGTCGTCGTCTCCCACTACGCAGACATTGGCGGTTTCAATCTCTCCGGCCCCGTCAGCAGAAGGGAGGCCCGATCTTTCCGTGCAGCCCAGGGCCAAAAGCCGCATAAGCCTGTACTGGGTAAGGCTTGTGTCCTGAAATTCATCCACCATGATGTACCGGTAGCGTTTGCGGTATTTTTTGAGGACCTCCGGGTGTTCCTCAAAGATGCGGATGGGCAGCGTCAGGAGATCGTCAAAATCTAGGGCGTTGAAGACTTTGAGGCCCTGCTGGTACTCCTGATAAACTCCCTCGTAGCTTGAGTCCGCGCCCTCTCCCCAGCGCACGCGGCCTATCTTTACGTTGGAAAAGAGCTGCCCCAAGGCGTAGAGGTCCACCCCTTCGATGGAAATACGGTATTCCCGGAGGCTGTCCTTGATAAGCTGATTCCGGTCGGTCTCGTCGTATATCGAAAAGTTCTTCCGGTATCCCAGGACTTCGATTTCCTCCCGGAGCACTTTGACCCCAAAAGCATGAAACGTGCTTACCGTCAGGTTCTGGAGCTTCCGTTTGGTAAGTTCTTTTACCCGGGTTTCCATTTCCCGGGCCGCCTTGTTGGTAAAGGTGAGGGCCAGGATCGCCGATTGAGGTATTCCCTTTTCCAGCATGTGGGCGATACGATAGGTGATTACCCGGGTCTTTCCGGACCCGGCTCCGGCTATGATGAGTACCGCCCCCTCCAGGCTTTTTACCGCCTGGAGCTGCGGCCCGTTGAGCTCGCTTTCTATATTCAAATTAGAAGTCAAAGCCCCTCCAAAAATTTCGAGACGATCTTCGCCGCTTTTCCCCGGTGGCTGATGCGATTCTTCTCCGCCCCGGACAGTTCCGCCAGGGTAAGCCCCCGGTCAGGCAGGTAGAAAACAGGGTCGTAGCCAAAGCCCCCTGAGCCCCGGCCTTCACCGGGACGGACCAGTTCCCCTTCCAGGGTTTCCTGAACCAACAGGAAGCGGTTTTCGTCCCAGAGGAGGACCATAGCGCAGACGAACCGGGCCGTGCGGTTGGGGTTGTCCCCCAGTTCTTCCAGGAGCAGGGCGTTCCGTTCCGGGGCTTCCAGTTTTTTCCCTCCCGGAAGGCCCGCTCCGTCCCTGCCCGCATACCGCGCCGAATATATCCCCGGACGCCCTCCCAAGGCGTCCACGCAGATCCCCGAATCATCTGCAAGCACCGGTCCGTCAAGGCCGGGCTGACCTGCGCCCGCCGCTTGCCGGTAGAGGGTTCGGGCTTTAATCAGGGCGTTTTCCAGGAAGGTGGATCCCGTCTCTTGGGGATCAAAGGCGATACCCGCTTCGGCAGGGAGCTGTATGTCCCAGCGGGGAAAAAGAGCGGCGGCTTCCTGTTTTTTATGGAGATTGCCGGAGGCGAACCAAATTGTCATAGTTAAGGATACTACGAGGTCAGGGCCTGGAAAGCAAGGGGGGCGCGGGCAGGGCGTATAA
>JAISOQ010000078.1 GCA_031275515.1 Treponema sp.
CCGCCTTCTGGTAATTGGCCTTGGTTTCCCGTATGACGGCCTTTCTTTCGTTCATATGCAACCCCATTTTGACCTCCTGGAACTATTAGTTCCGGATAGTCTGCCTTGTTTTGGGTTACATTTTCATAATGTCCAAAACCGCCCTTTTCGGTTACTTTTTCGATGTCCAACTGCGATACCTTGACATTGCATATTTATTCATGACATCATCTTATCTATGGATATTGAGGATTTAAAAGTGACAGCTCAACTGGCCCACCTCAACCTTGACGAGGGGGAATTGGCCGCTTCTTTCCCCGCGTTTGAGCAGATGCTGGGCTTTTTCGCCGCGATGCAGATGGCTGACGGGGATACGGCGGCGTTTCCCGCTCCCGAATCCCGCCGGACCGATGCCGCCGGGGCAAACGCCCGGACGGTGTTTGCCGGTCATTTTCGGCCCGACGTCTATAATCCTAATAACGCCCATACCACCGCTTCCAACGGCTTGAATCATCCCGCAGCCCCCAACCTGATTGAAAATGCGGGTGAACGGGATGGCCGGTTTATCGTGGTCCCTAACGTTCTGTAAGGGGCCGGGAGCTTTCAAACCATTCTGTGTTCATACCCTTTTAGTGAGCCGCCGGGAATACGCGGTATTGGAGGAATTGTTTATGCCATTGAAAAAGCCGGAAGGTTTTTCCCCATACTTTGAAGAATGGGAAAAGAAAATAGGCGCTTTTATCGAATATAACCCGGAATTGGGCGAAAAAGCGGCGGATCTGTCCGGCGCCCCTTCTGCATGTCCCCCGGCAAAAGCCCTGGGGGATTTCCCCTGCGCCGTCAAGGACAATATCGCGGTTGCGGGCTTTTCCCTGAGCTGCGGCTCCCGGCTCCTTGAGAAACTGCGCTCCCCCTACACGGCCACAGCGGTGCAAAAGCTGGAAGCCGCCGGGGCGGTTGTCGTGGGAAAGACCAATCTGGATGAATTCGGCATGGGGTCTTCCACGGACAATTCGGGCCTCAAGCGGACCAACAATCCCTGGGATACAAGCCGGGTCGCCGGAGGTTCCTCCGGGGGCTCCGCGGCGGCAGTGGCCGCGGGGCTTGTTCCCTTTGCCCTGGGGTCAGACACCGGCGGCTCGGTGCGCCAGCCCGCGGCCTTCTGCGGGGTGGCGGGCCTCAAGCCTACCTACGGGGCCGTCTCCCGGTACGGCCTTGTGGCCTATGCCTCAAGCCTGGAAACCATAGGCATACTCTCGGATACCGCGGCCCGGTGCCGGGCGGTCTTCGCCGCCATACGGGGCAGGGACCCTATGGACCAGACGAGCCGGGACGCCCCGGCTTCGTCGCCGCCCCTTTACAGCAAAGACGGCGGCCCCGCGCCTGGCTGTGACGCCCCCAGGGTGATAGGGGTGCTCTCCGCCGAGACCATCGCCAGGGCCATAGCCGCCGCCGCCGCTCAGGAAGCCGGCGCTGCCGGAAAGGACGCCCCGGCGGAGGAGCGGGCCCTTGAGACCGCGGCCCAGGCTGCGGAACTGGAAGACGAGGTGCGCCGGGGCTTTAGCCTTGCCAGGGAACGCCTTGCCGCCCTGGGACATACCCTGGTGGACGTGGAACTTCCAAGTCTCAAGTACGGGGTGCCTGCCTACTACACCATCGCTACCGCCGAGGCCAGCGCCAATTTGGCCCGGTTCGACGGCATACGCTACGGACAGCGGCCTGACTGGGCGGAAAACCCCGAAGACCTCATCGACAAGAGCCGGGAGGCCGGGTTCGGCAGCGAGGTAAAGCTCAGGATACTCCTGGGGACCTTCGTGCTCCGTTCCGGGTTCCAGGACCGGTACTACCTTCGCGCCCAGAGGATCCGTTCCGGGATACGGAGGAATTTTGAAATGTTCCTGGGGGAAACGGCGGAGGCGGATACTCCGGCGGAAATTCAACCGGGAGACGCCGGCGGCCCCAAACCGTCCTGCGACGCCATCCTCATGCCGGTGTTCCCCACCAGGGCCTTTGGCCGGGGAGATGCAGGGCTGTCCCCCTTTACCCAGAAGGCGGCGGACCTCTACACCTGCTGCGCCAACCTGGCGGGGCTTCCGGCCCTGGCCTTCCCCGTGGGGGTGGAGGGGGGGCTTCCGGTGGGGGTCCAGCTTCTGGGCAGGGCCTTTGCCGAGGGAACCCTCCTGGATATTGTCGAAACCTATGAAAAAGCCTATCCCTTTCCCCGCCCGGAAGGGTACAAAGCGTTTTGGAGTTAGCCATGTACCAGTCGTTCATAGGGCTTGAAGTCCACATTCACCTTTTGACCAGGACCAAGGTCTTCTGTAACTGCGCCTCTTCCTTTGGGGACGAACCCAACGCCCACGTATGCCCGGTCTGCATGGGTTATCCCGGGGTGCTGCCTTCCCTCAACATTGAGGCCATGCGTATGGGGTGTACCGTAGCCCGGTCTCTCAACTGCACTATCCCGGATCGGACCTGGTTTGAGCGGAAACAGTACTTTTATCCCGACATGCCCAAGAACTACCAGATTTCCCAGTTTGCGTCCCCTCTGGGGCAGAAGGGCTGCATGGACCTGGAAGGAAACGGCAAGACCACGCCTTTGAAGAAGCGGGTGCGCATCAAGGAATGTCACCTGGAAGAGGACGCGGGAAAGATGATCCACCTTGGCAGGGCGTCCCTTTTGGACTATAACCGCGCCGGAGTGTCCCTCCTGGAGATCGTGACCGAACCTGACATGGAAACCGGCGAGGAGGCGGAGCTTTTTATACGCCAGCTCCGCCGCATGGTCCGTTACCTGGGAGTCTGCGACGGCAACATGGAGGAGGGGTCCTTGAGGGCGGACGCCAACGTATCTATCAACTTCCCCGGTAAGGGCCTGGGGAAGAAAGTGGAGATCAAGAACCTCAACTCCTCCCGCTTTGTGCGCCTGGGCCTCAATTACGAGATCGCCCGGCAGGGGGTCCTTTTGGATGCCGGCAAGGAAGTGATCCAGGAGACCCGGCTTTGGAACGAGAACCGGGACCAGACGGAGCCTATGCGGACCAAGGAAAACGCCCAGGACTACCGTTATTTCCCCGAACCGGACCTTCCGGTTTTTGCCCCCGATGCGGCCTTCCTTGCCTCGGTGGAGGCCTCCCTGGTGGAACTCCCCCAGGAGCGGATCAGCCGTTTTATGGCGGAGTACGGCCTTTCCGCAGAGTATGCGGACCTTATCTGCGACGAAAAGGCCGAAGCCGATTACTTTGAAGAGGCCGTGGGGCAGGCGGTGAAGCAGGGGCTTGAAAAAAGCGACGCCGCAAGCCGCATCAATAACCGGCTCGTTTCGGATATCAGGCATATTCTAAGCAGGGAGGGCCTTCCGGTGTCCGCCATTGCCGGCGTCAGGATCACCCCCAGGCGGCTGGCATCCCTGGTTGTCCTGAGCGCCCGGGGCAAGGTTTCGGGGAAGAACGCCAAGCAGACCCTGGAAGCGGTCATGGCGGAAGACAAGGACCCGGAGGACATCATCAGGGAGCGGGGCTGGGACCTCCTTACCGATCCCCGGCAGATCGCCCGGGAGGTCCAGGGGGTGTACGAAGCCGAAGGGCCTATCTTTGAGGAAGCCCGGGGAGCTAACCCCAAACGCCGGCGTACCCTTACCGCCTACCTTGTGGGCAAGGTCCTGGAGCGGACGGCTGGCCGGGCCGATCCCGGTATTGCCGGGGAACAGGTTGAGCGTCTCATCGGGACGCCGCTCTAAAACCCCTAAGGCCGGGGGCAGCCTAAGCATCATGAATTGCGGAGGAAGTATGCGCTATTTGGCGAAAGAAGTGATAAGGACTGCCGGGGAAAATACCGCCGGCGGTGAAGTTGAAGTTTCCGGCTGGGTTCACCGGATTCGGGAATTGGGGGGCGTCTCTTTTGTGGTACTCCGGGACCGGTCCGGGGTCCTTCAAATCGTCTTATCCGAGGATCTGGCCGCCGCCGGGAAGTTGACCCCGGAATCGGTGATCCGGGTCAGGGGCGTTCCGGCGTTGAACGAAAAGGCCCCCGGCGGGGCGGAACTCCGGGCGGTTTCCCTGGAGGTCATCAGCCGGGCCGCGCCGGACCTTCCCTACCAGGTAAACGGGGACATTTCCAGGACGGGCCTTGAAACCATCCTGGACAACCGCATTCTCTCCCTCAGGAACCCTAAGATCAGGGCCATCTTCACGGTTCAGGCTTCTATTATAGAAGCCTTCTCCGCATATCTGCGGGGCCGGGACTTTACGGAGATCAAGACCAGCAAGATAGTGGGGAGCGGTACCGAGGGAGGCACTGAACTTTTTGAGGTGGACTACTTTGACCGGAAGGTGTACCTGGCCCAGTCTCCCCAGTTCTATAAAGAAGTCATGGTGGCCAGCGGCCTGGAACGGGTCTTCGAGGCCGCTCCGGCCTACCGTGCGGAGAAGCACGACACCCCCCGGCACCTCAACGAATACGTGTCCCTGGATGTGGAAATGGGCTTTATTGAGTCGGAAAAAGACCTTATTGAGCTTGAGAAGGGGCTTTTGGCCCATATCTTTGACCATGTGGGGCGGAAAAACGCCGAAGAACTGGCCCTCTGGAACGCCGCGGTCCCGGATCCCGCTTCCCTTGCCGGGGCCCCTACCGTGCCTTACGAGGAAGCCCTTAAAATCGCCAACGACGAGGCGGCGGCGGCCAAAAAAGGCGGAAGTCCTTCCGCCGGCCGTATTTTCGACATCAACCCCGAGGCGGAGCGGCTCATCTGCGCCTGGGCCGGCAGGGAACACGGGATAGAGCTGGTGTTTGTCAACGAATTCCCCCGGCGCTACCGGCCCTTCTATACCTACCCCCTGAATTCGGGGGAGGGCGGGGCGTCATCCCTGACTATGAGCTTTGACGCCCTGTTCCGGGGTCTGGAGATCACCACCGGAGGCCGCCGCCAGCATGATTACAACGCCTTCCTGGAGACTCTCCCCAAATTCGGCCTTAAACCCGGAGACTTTACTGGGTACCTGTCGCTCCTCAAGTATGGCTGCCCTCCCCACGGAGGGTTTGCGGTGGGCTGCGAACGGCTTACCCAAAAGATTCTGGGCCTTTCAAACGTCAAAGAGGCCAGCCTTTTTCCCCGGGACAGAAAGCGGGTCGAACCCTAGCGTTATTCAAAATTTCGGGGGTCCAGGGGGCCTAAGGCCCCTTGGGGACACCCCTTAGCTGAACGGTCCGTCAGGCCGTCAGCTTAGAAACCAGACGGAACCCCAGTGGCAGGTGGCCCCGCCCAGGACAAAGATATGCCATTTGACGTGGGCCCCTTTCCGCTGGGGTTTGCTGTACCAGAAGGTTCCCATAGTATAGAGAATTCCTCCGCCGATAAGCAGAATCTGGCTTATCCGGGACAGGGACTTGCTCAGGGGTATCCAGCCTGCCACAATGGCCCATCCCATGAGGATGTGGATCGTCAACTCGCTTTTTTTGATGAACGTCCAGTTGACCGCATAGAGGGTTATGCCGGCTATCGCCAGGATCCATTCAAAAGCCAGAAAAGCCCAGCCCAGGGGGCCTTTAAACCCCAGAAGGCAGAAGGGAGTATAGGTCCCGGCAATAAGAAGGTAAATCGCACTGTGATCGATTACCCTAAGGACCCGTTTGGCTCCTTCGTGCTGTACGGCGTGGTAGAGGGTGGAAGCCAGGAACATGATCACCATAGCGGCGGTGAATATCACGTAGGCCGTGCGCGTCAGAGTATCTTCGCCGCTTCTTCCGGGATGTTCGGTTTTGGCTATTAGGGCTATAAGCCCTGCGACCGAGAGAAGCGCCCCCAGGCCGTGAAGTATGGAATTAGCTATTTCTTCTCCCGGAGTCTGAAAAGGCAAAGGGTGGAGAAGAAAGTCTTCACTGTCGATATGCTGCGTCATACGCTATAGGACCCGAAATAAACGGTTTGGTTGCGGTTGTTCATTACAGATTTTGCACATTACCGGGGAAAAAATGACCCGTCTGCGGACATTTAGGGGAACCGGGAGGCAGGCCCGCAGGCGGCGCGGCCCCTCCCTTCCAAATCGGCGTCTCTACAGCATATACCCCAGGCCGACTCTGAGGACCGGGCCGCTGGTAAGACCGGCCAGTTTGGGGTCCTGGGCGCCGGCCATTTTTTTTACCTTTTCCAGGGCGTCGCTCTCGTAGGGGGTCATCAGCCGGAAGGCGTATAAAAATTCCGCCCTCAGGAACATCCGGGGGTTAACGGTGAAGTCGAGACCGGCCCCTATATCAATAAAGAGGGAATTCCACGCCGAAAGCCGGTAGGCGCTGCCGTTTGAATCGCTTTCCCGGATGCCGTCGGTCCTGTCGTACCCTCGTCTGGGGCCTTCCGGGTCCCGGCGTTCCATAAGGGCTATCTGGTACTCAACCCCCGCCAGGGGAAAAAGGGTGAATTGCCTGTTCAACCGGAAGGGGTATTTCCCCAGGAGGCTGAACCCAAGCATCATTTCCGTTCCCGCGCCCTTGTCGGTTGACCCGAATACCTCTCCCTGGCCGGAAGATTCCGCAGACATGTCTTCCCGGTAAGTCCCGATCCCCCCTTGCAGGCTCACGCTGGCCTCCGTCCAGGGGGCGTCAAAAAAGAGGTATCCCCCGTATTTAAACTGGTTCATCTCCTGTTCGGAAACGATGTCCACCGGAACCCCGATGGCTCCCCGGGCGCTGAGGTTATACCGGGTAAAAAGCCCGCCAAGAAACACCCCTCCGCCGGCCCTGATGTCAAAATCCGCTCCAAAAGACGCTAAGGCCGGCAGAAAGGCGAGGATCGCCGCGGCCCCTGGTTTTTTCATAAATCCTATCCTCCTTGTCTAACGTAGCGGTAAAAAAATAAAATGTCCATATAATTTTGACTTCCTTTCTAGTTATTAGACTTTTTTATGGGAATTTCTATCTATTGGACAACTTTGCTTTTTTTGTCTATTCTTTATAGTATAGGTGGATGATTTCCCTCAGGGGATACGTTCATTAAAGCGGTTAATATCAGAGAATTCTGATAAACATAAACATGAAGGAGTTTATTGATGAAAAAAACAAAATTTTTTATGTGCGCTGTTCTTGTCATGGCTGCGGCCTGCATCCTGGTCTTTTCCGGGTGCCCCCAGGACGCCGGCCCTGAACCGGATTCCGCATTGATCGGGTTTTGGACAAATCAAGTTGAGGGATTACACGCCGGTTTGGTAAAAAAATTTACCATAGAGGGCAATTTTACCTTTGAGGCTTCTATTAATCCCACATTCATAGGAG
>JAISOQ010000128.1 GCA_031275515.1 Treponema sp.
TTATCCTATAAAGAAATAGCCCGTCCTGATGGACGGGCTATCAAGCTCCCCCGCGCGGGTTCGAACCACGGACCCAGTGGTTAACAGCCACTTGCTCTGCCAGCTGAGCTACAGGGGAAAGATGTTATTATCCTAGCGGGTCTTTTAAATAATGTCAAGCCCCGTTAGGCGCATCATCGAAAAAAAACCCAAAATTTTAAGAAAACCTTATCGAAGTAACATTCACCTACGCAGCCCCCGCTTCCCCAAAAAACCGCCCATGCCCTCAAAAGCCGTATCCCTTAGGAACATTGCACCGCCGCCGCCGATCTCCCGCCCCTTTACCCTTCCCCCTTTCCCGTACTCATGGAACTGAGGAATGCGTTTTTTAGCCTGCTTTATGCGCGGCCTTTGTCACCTTCCGAACCGCCCTGAAAATGTTCTCGTACCCTGTGCAGCGGCAGAGGTGGCCGGACAGGAGCCGCCGCAGTTCCTCGTCGGAGTACTCCTTTCCCGAGTCGATGATTTCCTGGGCGCTCATGAGAAAGCCGGGGGTGCAGAATCCGCACTGGACCGCGCCTTCGTCGATAAAGGCCTGCTGAAGGGCGGAAAGTTCGCCGCTGGCGCTGATAAGCCCTTCTGTCGTGGTAATCTCCTTGCCGTCGGCCCAAACCGCAAGGTATATGCAGGAGTTGAAGCACTCTCCGTTGATGATCACGTTACAGGCGCCGCATTCTCCCACTTCGCAGCCTTTCTTGACGCTGGTCAGGCGGTATTCGTTCCTGAGCATGTCCGTGAGGGAGGCCCGTACATCCACCGCGGTTTCCGTCTCTCTCCCGTTGATCTTACAGCGTACTGTCCGTGTCATATTGAGCCTCCCGCCCGTCTGATGGATTCACGTATGGCGCGCCTGGCCAGTTCTTCCGCCAGATGAAGGCGGAACTCCCTGCTGGCCCGCCAGCTTGTCCGGGGGTTCACGTCGTCAAGGGCGGCCTTGGCCGCCTCCGCAACGGAGGCTTCGGAGACGGGCTTGCCTGCCGCCGCGGCTTCCGCGCCGGGGGCGCGCAGGGGAACCGGGCCGGCCACGCCGTAGGCAAGGCGCAGCCGCTCAATCCACGTCTTGTCCGCTGAAAGCCGCACATTGGCGGAACACCCCAAAGTGGCGATGTCCAGGGCTTCCCGCATGGCGTACTTGATATAATGGCCGAAACAATTTTCGTAACTTTCCTTCGGGATGATGACTGCCAGGAGAATTTCACTATGGGCAAGGGAAGTTTTTCCCGCGCTTACATAATGTTCCTTTATGGGTACGCGCCGCGTTCCCGAAAGGCCCAGGTATTCCATCACCCCATCCCAGGCCATAAGGGTAGAAGCGGTGTCGGCGGAGGTAACGCCATTACAAACATTGCCCCCTATGGTGGCGATGTTACGGAGCTGGGGGCCCCCTATTGTGGACGCGGCTTCCCCAAGCACGGCGAAGTGTTTTTGGATGACAGGATCAGCGGCAACGTGGGACATGCTCGTCATGGAACCTATGCGGATAGAACCGTCTCCGTTCAGGATTACTCCCCGCAGTTCGTCAAGTTTCTGTATGCTTACCAGGGAACACCCCGCCAGCTTTCCTTCCCGGATTTCGATCAGCACATCACTGCCGCCGGCGATGATATGGGCTTCCGGATGTTCGCGCAGTAATTCTACCGCATGGGCGGCGCTTTCCGCCTCGTATAACGCTTCTATATCATACATGATGTGTACCTCACAGCAGGCCCGCCTTGCCGAATTCTTCAAAAAGCACATGGGGGGTCAGGGGTATCCTGTTGATTGCCGCTCCGGTGGCGTGCAGTACCGCGTTTCTGATAGCCGCCGCGCCGGGCACTGTCGGCGGCTCACCCAGAGCTTTGGTCCCATAGGCGCTTGTAGGTTCGCTGTTCTCCACAAATTCCGCTTTAAGCCGGGGATGATCCAGTATTGTAGGCAGCTTGTAGTCCAGCAGGTTGCCGTTGAGGAGCTTCCCTGTTTTGGGATCGTAGAGAAGCTGTTCAAACATCCCGAACCCTATGGACATGCTTTGACCTCCGTGGACCTGCCCTTCCGCGGTCAGAGGGTTGATGAGTTTTCCGCAGTCGTGACAGTTGATAAGGTCCAGCAGCTTTATCTTTCCCAGGGGAATGTCCACCTCGACTTCCGCGAAGGCGCATCCTAAACTGAGGGCGTTGCTTTTTACCTGGGCGGTAACTTCGGCGGTAAGATGTTCCGCGTGTTCCCTGTGGTAGAGGGTGTCTGTCGCAAGTTCTCCAAGGCTCACCAGGGATTTGTTTTTGTATTGGACATTAACGATGCTGCCATCCGATAGATCTAGATTGGCGGGAGATACGCCGGTATATTCCGAAGCGTAACGGAGTATTTTTTCTTTAAGCAGTAACGCTGCTTTGTGAACCGCCGCTCCTCCCACATAGGTCTGCCGCGAACCGTAAGCGCCTGTACCAAAAGGGGTAACATCCGTGTCCTGGGTGCTTATCACATGGACCTTCTGCCAGGGGATGCCCAAAGTCTCCGCCGCCATCTGTGTATAGACCGTGTCCGCGCCCTGGCCTATTTCGGTTTCCCCGAGCTGGACCTGTACGCTGCCGTCCTGGTTCAGCGCCATGCGGCAGGAAGACACTTCTATGGAAATGGGCCATACTGCGGTATTGTACCAGAACAGGGACATCCCCACGCCCCGGCGCAGGGGACCGCTCTGGTTTTTGTAACGTTCCCGCTTTTCATCCCATTTGATAGAGGCCCTGCCCTTTTCCACACATTCATGAAAGGAATCGAAGTAGTTGACGTTTTTGGTGAAAGGGTCCGTAAAGCCCACGGGCATTACGTTGAGAAACCTGAATTCTATCGGGTCCAGGTTGAGCTTCCGGGCTATGTCTTCCATGTGGGATTCTACGGCAAATACCGCCTGGGGAGTCCCGTAACCCCGCATGGCTCCCGCCGACGCAGTATTGGTATGCACCGTATAAATATCGGCCTTGCGGGCCTTCTCATCCCGGTAAAGCTGGCGGAACACATTGGTTCCCTTGGCGGCTATGCCGTGGCCGTGGGAACCGTAGGCGCCCTGATTGGAATAGGCGGTATAGCTCCGGGCCACAAGACGCCCGTTGGGGCGCACCCAGGTTTTAAGGCGGATTTTCTCGCCGTGCCTGACCCTGGTACAGGCAAATACTTCTTCCCGGGAAAGTTCCAGCTTGACCAGCCTGCCCCCAACCTGGGTAGTCATATAGGCGTTAAGGGGTTCGTAGAGGCTGTCCTGTTTGTTGCCGAACCCGCCGCCTATGTAGGGCTTTATGATCCGCACCATGCCCCAGGGGATGCCCAAAGCCTGGCCTACGATACGGCGTATGATATGAGGAATCTGGGTGGACGCGACAACCACGATACGGCCCTGTTCCATATAGGCGAAGGACACCGCCGATTCAATGTGGCAATGCTGAACAATGGGCGTTTCAAACACATCCTCAAAATAAAGGAGCCCTTCTTCTTTTATAGCCTCCTCGAAATTGCCGTCCTCCACCGATGTATGTTTCAGGATGTTGTTCGGACATTCTTCGTGCAGCAGGGGCGCTCCTTCTTTCATAGCGTCTTCGGGGGTAAGGACGACGGGGTATTCCTCATATTCAACCCTGATGGCCTTGAGCGCCCGGGAAGCGGCTATCTCGTCCTCGGCGATAACTGCGGCTATGTCGTCGCCGTAAAGCCTGACCCTCCGGTTGAGAAGCCGCCGGTCCATGGGGTCCCAGTGGGCGGGGTCCGTGGACCAGGGGTGGCCCGCAGTGGGAAAGGGAAAGCCGGGCACATCAAAGCAGGTGATGATCTTCACCACTCCCCTGATTTTTTCCGCCTCGCCGGTATCAATCTTCTTTACAAGCCCATTGGCAATGGTGGAATGGAGTATTTTTCCAACCAATGCGTTCCGTTCGGCCAAATCATCGGTGTACTTTGCCCTGCCGGCTACTTTTTCCCACGCATCGACCCGCGGTATGCTTTCTCCTACGCTCATTCAGGTGTCCCTATGTTCTTTATTATAATTGAGTATACTGGCGTACTTTAGTGCAGTCAAGAAATTTGGCCGGAATTGCCATTGAAACCCAGATGATTAAATTTCCGTACTGCGCCGCGTAAAAAACGAACCATAACCGAATGGGCGTATGTGAGCAGGCGGTCAACAGCTTTGTCCAGGGCTTTTATGACCCGGTTGAAGCCTTATTCAAGAGGTCAATCTGGAAGGATGCGAATGGGTTTGGTAACCGAGGTTCCGCGGATTTTCATCCGCTGTCTGGGCTTTCCCAGGAGCCGGTCAATAGTATGATTAGATTTAATGTGACGCGGCGAATGTCCTTGACAGCAGGTACAGGCCATAGTATCATATTTTTGACAAATTAATTATTTTGGATGTGGCCGGGCCTGTACCAGCAAGGAGGTATTCTATCATGTATACTAAAGACTTATTTCGGGGGGGGGGGGGGGGGGGGGGGGGGGGGGGGGGGGGGGGGGGGGGG
>JAISOQ010000141.1 GCA_031275515.1 Treponema sp.
AAAGGTAAAAGCATTTGTCGAGTCGACGGGAGGGAAATTAAGGTTATATTATCTGCCTGGATATTCGCCTGAATTAAACCCTGATGAGACCGTATGGGCATATGTCAAGCATCATGTAACAGGGAAGAAAATAATCAGCGGGCCCGAACAATTCCTGAAGATAGTGAAAGAGGCTTTATATGCGCTCATGCATAAACCGATTATTGTATCGGCCTTCTTTCAGAAACCCTCATTACAATATATATGAGTTAATATTTATGAAAAGTTTAGTATATACGCATATCACCGGGAAAGCGGAGAAATTGTGGCGTATGTGTGGGGGGAACAGGGATCTAAAAACGGCGAAAAAGCTGAGAAAGAGGATAAAACAGCTGGGGATAAGCTATGACATGGTGGCAACGGCTGATTGGGACAGCTTTCTTTCGGTATTTGGAGAAGACAAGCAAGTAGTAGGGAAAGAGTACACGGAGGGGATAGAAGGGAATAACTGCCTGCTGAGGCATCGGGTACGGAGGGCATTTCGGAGGACTTGTTATTTTTCGAAGAAGCTGTTCAACCATCTAAAAGCGTTTGAGATGGCATTTTTTTACATCAATTACGGCTGCATTTGAGGTCTATCATACTTTGTGGATCACCTCCCATAATTTTATATACAAAACCGCCTCCCTTGTATGGTTCGATATGGTAATTGCCGTCCGGCTGGGTATAGCGCGTTTGATTATAGGTTTCCGCTTCTTTTTCAATGGGGAAATGGTATATTTTATTGCCGACAAACAGTGAAGTTACAAACACCAGTGAACGGGTCAGGGAAATTGACAGCCAATTCAGCGCTTTGAGGGCCGGTTTTATTCCCCCGATACGGTATGGAAGGGCATAGGTCGTAAGACAGCCGAATTATAAATGAGTTTCGATTTGATAAAGCCGGGATATGAAATATCATTGGGGAATGTTATGATACAGGTTACGCCGTCATGGCGCATATAATCAATACAGGCGGAAAACATTGTTTGAAAAAACCGCGTCCGCGATAATCCTTCCCTATCATAAGGTCAAGTCCGAGCACGCAAAGATACCGGCTGCCCGCAATGCGGTAATAAGAGGGCGTAAACGCATAACAGATGGCTATTTTGCCGCCGTTGTACAAAAGGGCATGATAGGAATAGCCTAAAACCGTATTAAAAAACTGATGGCGAAAATGTTCTATGGTTCTGTCTTTTTCAAAAACAGTATTGAACAGGGCGAGAATTTCATACTGCTCAGATTTAGACAATTCCGTCGTTTTCTTAACGATGACGTTCATATCGATAACTTCTCCAATATCTCCTGCCCGGTTTATGGGGCTTGCGCCTCTTAACTGTTCTCAAGAGCAGGGTTCCCATCCAATGGACGGACCAGCAACCGAGGCGGTTCCACAGGGAGTCGGCAAACCTACGGTTCGAGGCAGTGTAACCAAAATCGTAAGGCGTTACCAGCTTTTATATAGAAAACACCGGAAACCGGTTTGCCGGTTTCCGTACCCTTTCAAGAATACTCCATGTAATACCTTGAATACAAAATCATGGTAATACCCGTTGGAAATTATGTCAAGGTATTACCAGAATATTTAAATCAAGGTAATAGGCGGGAATGGACGAGGCGGATTTACGATCAATTTTCAGTCTCAATTTTAAGCGGTTTCGGGCCAGGAAAGGTTTGTCCCAGGAAAAAATAGCGGAAAAAATGGAAATTTCGCCCAATTACCTGTCCGACATAGAGAGCGGGGAAGGGTGGGTATCGCCTTTTTCACTGATAAAGATGGCCAATGCCCTTGGAATTGAGGTTTTTGAGATGTTTAAGCCCCATGAATCTGTATCTGAGAAAGTACCACAAAGGTTATAAATGAGTATCTGGAGGATTTTTCCAAGTTTTTAAGGGCTTCTTTTGAAAAGTCCGTCGAACAATCCTTGCAAAAAATCAGAAAAAGCCTCTAAATCATACTATCTTATAGGCCCGACGCCGGAGCGTCAGACGCCGTCCGCCGGAGGCCGATTGAACAAGGGGGAGGTCTGACCCCAAAGTAACCGTATTTGGACGTTAGTCTGCAATTTCACGGATTAACGCTATTATTCCATCTAATACATTTTGCTAAATTCAATATATTTACACCATCAAAATAATGAAGAATTTATCTGCGAATTTTTTGGAGGGGCCAGAAATCCGCGCTAATCCGCGGACAAATTTGCAAATGGCCTTGCCCCGGGTTAACTGCGCTTGTATTGCCGGATATATCTGAATGTAATACACTGTTTTCATGCGGGCGACCAAAGCGATCATTCATCTTGACCGGCTAAGCCGGAACATAGCGGCGGTACGGACAAAAATTGGGGCAAAACCTTTAATCTGTATGCCGGTAAAAGCCGATGCCTATGGTCACGGGGCGGTTCCCGTCGCCAGGGCGGCCCTGGAAGCGGGGGCCGGTTATCTGGCAATAGCTACTGTGGACGAAGGGATTGAGCTTAGGGAGGCGGGTATAGACGCTCCCATCCTATTGCTGTCTATCCCCCTGCCGGAAGAACTCCCTGGGGCAGCCGCCTATGATCTTAGCCTTTTTATCGGGGACCGGGAATTCGCGGAGGCTGCCGCATTGGCCGCCCGGCAGGCGGGGAAGCGCCTTTCGGTACACCTCAAGGTTGATACCGGCATGGGCAGGGTAGGCTGTCCCCCGGAAGCCGCAGGGGAACTCGCCGCTTTTATCGCCGTCTGCCCTTCTCTGGAACTTGCAGGGACAGCCACCCACCTAGCCGTGGCGGACTCTCCGGCGGAGACGGATATGAACTACACCAGGGAACAGCTTGACCGGTTCCGTTCCGCCGCCGAGGGGATACGCCGGGCAGGAATCGATCCGGGACTCCTCCATGCGGCCAATTCTGGTGCGGTCATTTTCCACGAAGAAGCCTGGTTTGACATGGTCCGTCCGGGAATTATCCTTTACGGTTACGCCGCGCCGGGAAGGACGCCGGAGGTAGAGCCGGTGATGGAACTGACCACGCAGATCGCTTTCATCAAACGGGTAAAGGCGGGAGAGACGGTTTCTTACGGAAGAACCTGGACCGCGCCACGGGATACCATGATCGCCACCCTCCCGGTTGGCTATGGCGACGGGCTGCCCCGGCGGTTGAGCGGAAACTTGCAGGTTCGTATCCGGGACGCCCTGTACCCTCTGGCAGGACGCATCTGCATGGATCAGTGCATGGCGGACCTGGGACCGGATACGGACATCCGGCGCTGGGAGCCTGTGACGGTTTTCGGCGGAAATGCCCCAAGCGCCGCGGACCTGGCGGCCCGGCTGGGGACCATCTCTTACGAAATCACCTGCGGCATTAATAAGCGGGTACCCAGAATATACCGGCATTAGGTTCCGCTTATCCTTTTGACGGATGCGGATATTCCTTTCGCGCTGCAAGAGTGACCTTAAAGTAAACGCATATAAACTAAGGTCCGCGCTCTGGGTATTTCCTGCAAAAACTATATGCAAACAGGACCGCTAACTGTTATAAATAAAAGAGGGAACCTTAAATATTCAGATCCGAAATGTGGAGGACAGGGAACGGCGGATTTGGAACAAAGTTAGAGATGAAGGAACATGGCAAAGCGGGGAATAGAAAACATAAAAATAGCCGTCTCGGGGAAGAGCGGTTGCGGCAACACCACGGTGAGCCGCCGTGTGGCGGAAATCCTGGGCTTGAGGTTTATCAATTTCACTTTCAGGAACCTGGCGGAAGAACGGGGCTTGAAACTTGAAGATGTGATCTCCCTGGCAAAAGAAGACGATTCCTGGGACAGGGAGATCGACACCCGTCAGGTGGCCCTGGCGCAGGGGAGCGGAGGGTGCGTGCTGGGTTCCCGCCTTGCCATCTGGATGCTCCCCGATGCTGACCTCAAGGTTTTTCTCACCGCCTCCCCGGACATCCGGGTGAAGCGTATACTGAACCGTGAAGGCGGCGATCCCGGGGCAGTGGCCGCCTTCACGGAATACCGGGACAGGCAGGACAGGGAACGGTATCTGCGGATCTACAACATCGACAACGACAAGTACGATTTTGCGGATCTTATCATCGAAACCGATGCTCTTGATCCCCCCGCCATAGCGGACGCCATTATCAGGGAAGTCAAGGCCAGGGTTTTGAATTAACTCATGAAGGACAGTGTTTTCCGTGACACAGCCGAATTCCGGCGTATCATCTATTCCCATTATGAGGAAGCGGGACGGGTATTTCCCTGGCGGAAAAACACCGATCCCTGGGGGGTCTTGGTCTCTGAATTTATGCTGCAACAAACCCAAACCGACAGAGTGATCCCCTATTGGGAACGCTGGATGCGTCTTTGGCCTTCTCCCCGGGACCTGGCCTGCGCCTCCCTGGAAACCGTGATGCGGGAATGGAGCGGCCTGGGCTACAACCGCCGGGCCCGGTATATCAGGGACTGCGCCGCGGCAATCATAAAAGATCACAAGTGCCAGGTTCCCGAAACGCCTGAGGAGCTGCAAACCCTGCCTGGTATAGGCCCCTATACCGCAGGAGCTATTGCCTGTTTCGGGTATAACTACCCGGCGGTCTTCATCGAAACCAATATCCGCGCCGCAGCGCTGCACTTTTTTTTCCAGGACCGGGAAGGCGTAAAGGACAGGGAGGTGTTCCCCTTCCTGGAGGCCGCTTTGGACAGGGAAACCCCCCGGAAATGGTACTGGGCCCTTATGGACTATGGGGCCGCCCTGAAAAAGCTCGCCGTGAACCCGAACCGTAAAAGCGCCCACTACGCCAGGCAGAGTCCCTTTGAAGGGTCCTTCCGCCGGCTCCGGGGCATGGTCATAAAGGCGCTGGCTTTCCAGGGTCCCGCCACGGCGGAGGATCTGGCCCGCCGTACAGGGATAGGCCAGGAGGACGTATACAAGGCGGCGGAAAGTTTGGAGAAAGATCTAATGGTTGCGGAAAAAGAGGGGGTTTACAGAATAGCGGACATGGGGGATATAGAATAATGCCC
>JAISOQ010000045.1 GCA_031275515.1 Treponema sp.
CCCTTAGAGAAACCGGAACTCTACGCCTCGATGGTCTTAAACCCGGAGGATAATAAAGACCATCTGCCGGAAGATTACATCGCCGACATTCTTGACGTATTACCGGAGAAACAGAAAGCTCGGTTCCGGGACGGTTTATGGGTGAAAGCCGAAGGCGTTATTTACGACAAGTTTGACGAAACCATGATTGTAAAAGCCGCTGACCTTCCTGCGGAGTTTGACCGCTACGCCGCCGGACAGGACTTTGGCATCAACATTACCTTTGTGAAAATCGGCTGGCTGGGGGACGTGATTTATGTCCTCTGCGATTACGGGGCCTTCAACATGACTACCCAATCCTTCAACGAGGAATTGACCGCTAGGGGCTGGCTTGACTGCATTGGCGGCCTGGGCCTCCCGGTGTACTGCGATCCCGCCGGAGGGGAACGGATACAGGAAATTACCGGAGGCATGAAGGCTAATAACAGCGTGGAAAGCGGGATTGATTTTATCAACGCCAAAATCGAACGGCGGCAATTCTTTGTCTGCGAAAAATGTACCGGAGTGTTGTCTGAAATATGGGATTACTGCCGGGATGAGGCCGGGGAGATTGTCAAGGTCAATGATCATTTCATGGACGATCTGCGTTATGCGGTATTCTCCGATGTCCAGCAGGGGGTCATATTCCAATGAGTATTTTCTCATTCCTCCGTAAGCATACCAAGACCACGGACAACCGCCCTGAACTGGACGGAACCGGAACGAATTTGCCTTTTTCTGACCATTTTAGTATATTTAACAGTGATCCCCATGCCGGGGACAATTACCTTTACAATGCCTGGGTACACATTGCGGTTAATGTGCTTATCCGTAATATCGCCCGGGCCGATTTCTCGATAAAAAGGGAGGGTAATGATGTAACGTCCGGCCCTCTGTACAATTTATTCAGAAGGCCGAATACAGCTTTAAGCCGCTTTGACCTTTGGAAAGAGACCGCCGCATGGCGGCATATCGAAGGCGAAGCGTGCGGCCAAAGGCCGCTTGGGTGGTCCGGCCCGGAGTATGCGGGGGGCCGCAGACAGAACTGTACGTTCTTAATCCCCGGAAACTACAACATGAGGGAGAGTTTTTTGGGGGATTGAAAAGTAATGTAAAAAACTTTTCCCGGCGCTGGTTTTACCACGCCGGGGCAGAAATAATTCCTATACTTCCAGATGAACTGATCCACTTCCGGGACTGGAATCCGTGGAACCCGGTACGGGGGGTTAATCCGCTGGCATCCCTGGCCCTTGAACTGGAACAGGACTATTACGCCAATAAAGCCAATTCCCAATTACTCAAAAACAACGCAATACCCCAGGGCGTATTGAAAACCGAACAGACACTTCGACCCGAGGAAGCCGACCAGCTTGAACGGCGTTGGGAAAGCAAATACGGGGCGGTGAAGGCTGGGCGGAAGATTGCGGTCCTCGGCAAGGGGACAAGTTTTGAACCGCTATCATTTACCCCCGAAGTGGTAAAACTGTTTGAACTGAAACGGTGGAACCTCTACACGATACTGGCAAAGTACGGCATACCGCCACGGGTCGCAAACATAAACGACAAGTCCACCTCCCTTTCCGGCAAGGACACGGCGGAACAACACTCCGCTTCTGGAAATACACCTTAATCCCCATACTCCACCAGTTTGAGCAGATAGTTGAGAGCCGGTTCTTTATGCGGTTCGGCCTCTCCGAAACCGGTGTCTTTGACCTGTGGGACATACCGGAACTCCAGGGCAGCGAGGATGCATCGGACTTTTGGTCCGCGGCCAGGACGCGACACCTTCTCCCTCCTCCCCCTCCCTCCTGACAGAGGCATTTATTTTTTTGTTGACTTCCGGGTAGAATGGGTTATACTGAGATCATCTTCCTGCTAAAAGAGGTGCGTTATGCCTATTACCGAAGAAGAACGCGGGGCGCTTAAAAAGACCGCCCGCGAACTGCGGCTTACCATGGTGGACGTGGTTCTCTGGTCCGGGGGCGCCCATATAGGCGGTTCCCTGAGTATCGCCGACATTCTTACCATACTTTACTTTAAATACCTTAACGTCAAACCCGCCGAACCGCAGTGGCCGCTCCGGGATCGTTTTGTCCTTTCCAAGGGCCACGCGGCCGCCGGCTTTATCCCGGTGCTGGCGAGAAAGGGTTTCTTCCCCGAGGAGGAACTTAAATCCTTTAACCACTTTGGTTCGCCCTTTGCCATGCACCCCGACAGCAACAAGGTTATAGGCTGCGACGTGTCCGCCGGCAGCCTGGGTCACGGGCTTTCCATATCCGTGGGCCTGGGGCTGGGGGCCCGCTACCTTAAACAGGACTGGAAAACGGTCTGCCTTTTGGGGGACGGCGAATGCTGCGAGGGCAGTGTCTGGGAAGCCGCCATGTCCCTGGCCCACTACAAGCTGGGAAACGTGATCACCATCGTTGACCGCAACCAGCTGATGATCGACGGCAGGACCGAAGACGTGATGAACCTGGAACCCTTTGCCGGCAAATGGCAGGCCTTTGGGTTTGATGTTGTCGAGGTGAACGGCCATGACTTTACGGAGCTGGCCGCCGCCCTGGACAAGGGCTGGGCCGCGACGGACAGGCCGGTGCTGATCCTGGCCAATACCGTCAAGGGCAAGGGCGTGGACTTTATGGAAAACAACGTAGTCTGGCACTACGGTTCCGCGGATTCGGAACTGGCGGCCAGGGCAAAAGAATCGATTTTGCGGGGAGGTGAATAGCATGGCGCAGGTTACTACCGGAACCACCTGGAACTGTTACGATTCGGCTACCATGACGGCCCGGGAAATTTACGGGCGGACTCTGGCGGAGATGGGCAAAGCCAACGACCGTATCGTGGGGCTTACCGCGGACCTGGCAAAGACCACGGCTATTGTGCATTTTGCCAACGCCTTTCCGGACCGCTTTTTCAACGTGGGCATTGCCGAACAGAACATGATGGGCGTAGCCGCGGGGCTTGCCAAGGCCGGCCTTATTCCCTTTGCCTCAACCATGGCAATCTTTGCCGCCATGCGGGCCGGCGAACAGGTCCGCACGGATATTGCCTACCAGAATCTGCCGGTCAAGATAATCGCCACCCACGCGGGCATCTCCTTCGGCCACGCCGGTACTACCCACCACTGTACCGAGGACCTGGCGATAATGCGTTCTATCGCCAACATGACGGTAATCGTCCCGGCGGACGGCATTGAAACCAGCAGGGCCGTGCGGGCCTGCATCGACATACCGGGGCCGGTGTACATACGCATAGGCCGCGGCTTTGAGCCCCCCTGCTATGAAAACGAGGACTACCCCTTTGAAATAGGCAGGGCCACGGTCATGCGGGAGGGCACGGACATCACCGTCATCTGCTGCGGCATCGCGGTGCTTCAGGCCGTCCAGGCCGCCAAAACACTGGCGGAACAGGACAAGCTTTCGGTGCGGGTCATCAACATGCACACCGTCAAGCCCATAGACCGGGAAGCCGTCCTCAAGGCGGTGACGGACACCAGGCGTATCCTCACCGTGGAGGAACACAACGTCCTGGGCGGCCTGGGAGACGCCGTAGGGGGCGTTATCGCCGAATCCGGCAAGGGCTGCGTGTTCAGGAAGCACGGCCTCCAGGACGAGTTTGCCGCCATCGGTTACGCGGAGGATCTTTACGCCCACTACGGCCTTGACAGCAACGGCATCGTGGACAGGATCAGGGAAATGATGGGCATGGAATTCGAGGCCGACGAAGATTGGAACGACGAATGAGGACCCGCGCGGGTTCCGGCGTTCCCCGCCGCAAGGAGGCTGTAAGATGACTGGGCAGGCAACGGCAATCGACATAATGACCGCAAAGCTGTTTTTTAACGCGGCGTTTCCGGTAATGCAGGTGGTTCTGGAGGATGATCCCGCCATGAAGGCCCGTTTTGCCGGGGTCAGGGCGGTGGTACAGATAGGCGCCAAAAATCCGGGCGGGGAGGAGAGTTTCCTCTCCTGCCATTTGGTCTTTGACCACGGCAGTTTTTCCGTGGTTCAGGGGCCCGCGGAAAACCCCGATATAGCCCTGACTTTCTCCACGGTGGCAAAGATGAACACCATGTTCCGGGGGGGCGCCGCGCTTCCGGCGATCAAGGGCTTTGGTAAGCTGGGAACCCTGATCAAGGTTTTTTCCCTGCTCATGTCCCTGATGATCATGATGCCCTCCAGCCGGCCCAAGGATCCGGATAAACAGAAGCTCAAGGTAAAAATGAGCCTCTACATGATCACCAGAGCGCTTTCCAGCTACAACAAACTGGGGGACCCCGGCATGGGCGAGTGGTGCCGCCGCCAGCCGGACCGGATATACCAGTTCCTGGTTGACGGGCCGGGAGGCCCCGGCGCGGAACCCGCGGTGGCGGCGTATCTGAGGGTCAAGGCGGGAAAGTCCAAATCCGGCCACGGGATCTATACCCGGCGTACCCCCTTTGTGCTTTTCCACTTCTTTTCCGTAGCCGGGGCCCTCAAGGTGCTGTTAAAAGACGTGGGATTTGTGGAAGGGGTGGAACAGGGCTGCGTGGAAATCGTGGGGTCCCCGGAATACGCCATGTACCTGAACGACTATATGTCTATTTTGCAGGGAATGCTGACCTGAGTCGC
>JAISOQ010000047.1 GCA_031275515.1 Treponema sp.
CTGTCCCCGTTAAGGCGGATACGTTTGACGGTATCCGAATCCCTGGCGTTCTGGTTGAGGGGGAGAAAGCGTTCGCTTAAATCCTCAATGTCATCGGGATTGACGGATTTGAGGATATCGACGGGGATAAAGTCTCTGAGGAATTCAGCGAAGAGCTGATGATTACCCAGGATGAGTTTAAAGCTGTTATCTTTAGAGTGACGGATTGCCATAAAGCGCCTCCTGGTATATATATGGCTCGATCCTGCGCCGCGCTTTGGTTTTGGAGGAAAAAAGGTAAATTTTTTTATGAATTCAGAAAAAAGTCCGCGGAGGAAAGTACCGCGGACAATTTTTTAACGGCCTGGCCCTGATTGGCATATAGACATCTTATAGTAGGATATAAGATACTATAGAAGCGGAGGGAATTTGTGGTAAATGAGGCAAATGATAAAAAAAAGTATCATGTTTTAATCGGTTGTTCGGTTGTCGTTGTTTATTTCTTTGTTGCTGTCAGGCCCATACCGGTAGAAACGGTTTTGACGCCCCAATGGCTCATTTCTCTGGAATCCGAGTATCCCCTCTATTTTGAAGATGGGAACAGGACGGACAGGGGCGATAGGCCGGAAACCCAGGGAAACGAAGGGCCGCTGCTCCCCTTTACCCTGGGGGATCATTTTGGCTATTTCAACACCGGCGGCGGCTTTGCCCTGAACCGGAAGGTCCGGGGGAAAGTTTCGATCTCTGAAAACTTTTGGGCCGAGTACGATGCCGTTCCCCGGAGTATTGAAATCAGGGACCCCCAAAATGCGGTTCTGGCGGAGATTTCCGAACCCCTGGGTTATCCCTTTTTCATTGATAACCAGGTCTTCCTCATCAACGAAGAACAGAATTCCCTTACCGCTTTGGATAATCAGGGGAACCGCCTGTGGACCTATGACTTTGCCGCTCCCGTTACCGATATAGATGCCGCCGCAGGCTTGATCCTGGTGGGGTCCCTGGACGGGGTGGTGGAACTGCTGGACCTTTCCGGCAAACGGGTCTTTGTCTTTGAGAGCGGAGGTTCCCGGTATTCGGCGATCTATGGCTGCCGTATTTCCCGGGATGGTTCAAAACTAGCCATCATTTCAGGATTCGACGATCAGCGGTTCCTGCTCATGGAACGTCTCGGGGATTCTTACAAAGTGGCCTACCACGAATTCCTCTCCGACGGGTTCCGCCGTCCGGTACATATCGCTTTCATCGACAACGACCGGTGGGTTGTTTTTGAAAGCGAAGGAAGCCTGGCGCTTTACAACATAGGGGCGCGGAATTCCATCAAACTTCCCCTGGAGGGAAATATCATCGCCCTGGACAGTTCCGGAACGGACAACCTTATCTTTATTATTACCTCCTTGTCGGAACGGAAAAAACAGCTTGTGGAAATACGGCTGCCCCAGGACATCATCATGAAAGCCCCCTTTTCCAGCGAGAATATCTTCCTCACCCGGCAGGAGCAGGGGCTTTACATAGGGGGAGGTTCCACCATAGCCTCCTTTGCCCTGAACAAGCGGTAAGGGGACAAAACCACGAAATGGAGCGATAGGGAATGAAAAATCAACGTAAAATCCGGCGGATTGCTTTTTTCCTGGCGGCAATCCTGGGGATTTCTGAAATCTTGGGGATTTCAAGCCCGGCTGTTTTCGCTATGGACTGGCCTCTGGCGGATGCGGTCATGGCCGCGAATTTCGGCGGGAACGATACCGGCCTCCCCCGTTCACAGATCATCTTCGAGGGCGAAGGGCCTGTCAGGGCTTCGGGAGCGGGAGAAGTCATCTTCGTGAATACCGCAAACAACGCTTCCCGCATCCCCTCCCCGCTGGGAAAGTGGGTAGCGGTAGACCACGGAGACGGCCTTATCAGCATTTACGGTCATCTGGCAGATCCCCTCCCGGACCCGGTTCCCGATAAGCCGGGCCAGGGCAGGGTCATCGCGGCGTCCGGGCAATCGGGCTGGTCAAACCGGGAGGGCCTTTCCTTCGCCTTTTTCGACCGCAAAGAACGGCGGTGGATCAACCCGTCCATGCTCATCACCCCCCTTCCTGATACTATGGCGCCGGTGATTCATTCGGTGGAACTGATCGGCGCCGACGGACGGGTTTTCAACCTCGCTTCGGCGAAAAACATCGGCCAGGGACGGTACACCGTTTCGGTCTACGCCACGGACACCCGGCTCACTGCCCAGGAGCCTCCGCTGGCGCCCTACCGCATCGTCTGTTCCGTCAACGGCCAGGAAATCGGGGAACTGGCCTTTGAAACTTATTCGGCCCGGGACGGGATACTCATGACGCCCCGGAACGGCATGACCCCCATCCGCCAAATCTATGCCCGCCGTCCGGCTTTCGAGGTAGGGGACCTCTGGTTTACCCGGGGACAGGCTACTTTGGAAATCATGGCCCTGGATATTCTGGGGAATTCCCGGAACGCCACGTTCAGGTTACAGGTTGATTAAAACCTGGTCCACTCCTGCGGCGGCTCAGGAGGAACGGCCTATTCCCTGCGCCCTCTGCGGGGGTTCCTCTTTTCAAAAACGCTTTTCCTGCGGCGGCTTTGGGTATGTCCGGTGTACGCGCTGCGGCCTGGTGCAGATTAATCCCCAGCCCGTGCCCGCCGCCGTGCGGAACCGTTACGCCGAAGGACACGGGACGGACTACCTTGCCTATGAACAGGCAAATGAGGCGGCGTTTCTGCATCTCCAAAAGCTGGCCTTGCAGGATGCGGGCTTTTTTGACCGTGCAAGGGATTGTATGGCTGCCCGGGAGCCGCCTAAAGTCCTGGATATAGGCTGCGCCACCGGCGCGATCCTTGCGTTCCTGAGGGAACAAGGCTGGCATACTACGGGGGTTGAAATCTCCCTGCCCCAGGCGGAGTACGCCCGGCGGGAGCGGAATCTTGATGTCAGAACCCGGCCTCTGGAAGAAAACCGCTTCCCTTCGGACTGCTTCCAGGCGGTCCTGGCGTCCCATCTCATCGAACACCTGAACGATCCTGCCGCTCTGGTCCGGGAAGTTTACCGCATCCTGAGTCCCGGCGGTTTTTTCTACGTAACCACCCCGAACATAGGGGGCTTCCAGGCCCGGCTTTTGGGCAAGGGCTGGCGGTCCGCCATTTTCGACCATCTTTACCTCTTTTCGACAAAGACCCTGGGGGCGCTGCTCAGGAAAAGCGGCTTTAGGGTGGAAAAGACAGTTACCTGGGGGGGCCTGGCCGCCGGTCTTGTCCCGCCGCGAATCAAA
>JAISOQ010000091.1 GCA_031275515.1 Treponema sp.
GAAGGGAATTCGCCGAATTTATAGGCTTTAAGGAGTTCCCGGTATTTTCCGGCATAGGGGTAGAGTACGAAGCCGCCGTCGAAATGAAAGGGTTCCCTTTCCCGGCAGGAAAGGCACAATCCCTGTTCCGAGATAAGGGGCCTGCCGCAGGAAGAGCAGCGCAGTTCCATATCCACCGGGAAAAGGTCCCGGCAGCGGCAGCAGAGGCCATACCATGCCTCCTCCCCATCCAAAAGGGGCTGTCCGCAGAGGGCGCAGCCGCCTGGAAAAAGACATTCCCGGATAAAAGCAAGGGTTTGGGGTATCAAGTTCATACTGGTAATATGGAACGGGGATGCGCCGCGCTTCAATAAAAGTGACAAATGTCATGGGCCTTTCCTAAAACTATGCGCTAATGCGCACGGTTTTGGGGAAACCTCGTCATGTATTTTTTTAACAGGCGTACAGATTTCCCCGGCGTCTAAACATCAAACAGCGACGGCCCCTGCTGCTGTTTGGGGGCCCGTGGGGAACGGGACACCGTACCTTTACCGCTAAAGAACTGCTTCCATATATAAATCTGGTTCAGGGCTTCCATAGGGCTTAGGCGATCCGGGTTCAGGGCGGCAAAGTCTTCCATGAAACGCTTGTAGCGTTCATCCACCGGTTTCATGTAACTGGACGGGGGAACGTCTCTGTTGGGAATATCGCCGGAAGAACCCGCTTCCCCGATAGCCTTCTGGATCGAGCCCGAAGATTCGCCCAAGGAACGCCCCCGTTCCCGAAGGCGTTCCAGGATACGGCCGGCCCGGAAAATGACCCGGGAAGGAAGGCCGGCGAGATGGGCGACGTGGAGGCCGTAGGATTCGGTGGAAGGGCCTTCCTTGAGCTTGCGCAGAAAGACGAGTTCCCCGTCTTTTTCCAGGACTTCCATGGAACGGTTCGCCATACGCTGATGGACAAGGTCAGAAAGCTCGTGGTAATGGGTGGCAAAGAGGGTACGGCATTTGATATGGTCCAGAAGCTCCTCGCTCACCGCCCAGGCTATGGCGAGACCATCATTGGTCCCGGTCCCCCGCCCTACTTCGTCCATTATAACGAGGCTCCGGTCCGTAGCGGTACGGAGAATGTACGCGGTTTCGTTCATTTCCGTAAGGAAGGTCGATTCGCCCCTGGCCAGGTTGTCCGAAGCCCCCACCCGGCAGTAGACACGATCAACCAGGCCAATATCAGCTTCCCGGGCAGGGACAAAACTCCCTATCTGGGCCATGATGGTGATAAGGGCGGTTTGGCGCAGGTAAGTGGATTTGCCCGCCATATTGGGGCCGGTAATAAGGACGAAGTAAACCCCCTCTCCTTCCAGAAACACGTCGTTGGGGATGAATTCTCCCGGCGGAAGGTGGGCCTCCACTACCGGATGGCGGCCTTCCACGATATGGGTGTAGTTCCGGTTGTCTATCCGTGGACGCACCCAGCCCCGCACGGTGGCGGACCGGGCCATGGACTGGGCGACATCAAGCTCGGCGATACGCTGGGCGGCGACGGCAAGTTCGGGGATAAGCGCCTTGGCCTGCTCCCGTATTTCCAGGAACAACTGTTTTTCCAGTTCGATAATCTGATCCGAAGCGCCGTTGATATCCGATTCCAGGGCGGCAAGGCGATCCGTGGTAAACCGTTCCCCGGAGACAACCCCCTGACGGCGGATAAAATGAGAAGGCACCTTGGAAAGATGGTTATTGGTCACCTCGAAAAAATAGCCTATAAGCCGGTTATACCGTATTTTAAGACTTGGAATCCCCGTGGCCTGCCGTTCCTCCTCAAGATAATCCCCTAAAAGCTGCCGTCCGTTATCCCTAAGGCGCTTGTACTTATCCAGCTTTTTATTGTACCCGTCCCGGATAAGGTTGCCCTCGGTTAAAAGGGTAGCGGGCTCATCCGTAAGGCTTTTTTCCAGAAGGTCCCTAAGGGCTACGAGTTTTGCGACAGCCTCCTGGGGATCGGATTCTATGCTCACCGGCGTTTCAAAAACCAGGGAGAGGTCCCGGATAATATCTTCCAGGAATTCAAAAGAGGTAAGGGCGCTTTTCACCGAAGCCATGTCTTTGCCGTGGGCCCTGTCCATAGCAAGACGGGAACAGAGGCGTTCCAGGTCCGGAGTTTTGCCCAAAATATCCCGTATGACCGTAAGGCATCCCTGATCCCGGTAGAGGATTCCCACCATGTCAAGCCGCTTGTTTATCCGGTCTATGTCCCGCAAAGGATGAAGGAGACGCCGTTTGAGCAGCCGCCGGCCCATAGCGGTGTGGGTTTCGTCCAGCACTTCCAGCAGGGAAAACCGTATATCGCCGTCCCTCAGATTATGAACGAGTTCCAGGTTCCGCATGGAGGATTCGTCTATATCTACATACTCCGTATCCCCATAAATGGAAAGAACCCTGACATGAGGGATAAGACTCTGGGCCGTGTCGTCAAGGTAATCGAGCAGGGCGCCTGCGGCAATCAGCTCCGGGGAATCGTCCGCGAGGCCGAAGCCCCTCAAAGCATGAGGGCCAAACTGCTTTTCCAGCCGCTCCCGGCTCCGCTGGCGGTCGAAAAGCCAGTCGGCCCAGCGGTTCACCACCACGGAGGTCCGCTCCGTTATGGCCTCCGCCAGGGCGGGCTTCTCTTCCAGCAGGGATTCCTGGATCACCATCTCCTTGATCTGGAGCCGTTCCAGTTCCAGACGCAGCCGTTCCGCCGCCCTCTCAAGGGAGAAGGATGTGGCGTAAAAGTCCCCCACGGAAAGGTCTATATAGGCAAAGGAGATGAATTTAGAGGTGGAAGCGAGAGCCGCCAGATAGTTAGGACTGCCCTTATCAAGGAAATCCTCATCCACAGTGGTTCCCGGGGTAATCACCTCCACGACCTTACGCTCAATGACCCCCCGGCCTTTGGTCGGTTCGGAAAGCTGCTCGCAGACAGCGATCTTCTTGCCGAATTTCAAGAGCCGGGCAATATAAGACCGTACCGCATGATACGGCACTCCGCACATGGGAAGCCCATTACGGCTTGTTAAGGTGAGATTTAACAGGGCAGAGACTTCCAGGGCATCCTCGGCGAACATTTCATAAAAATCGCCAAGGCGAAAAAATAAAACGCTCCCTTGATTTTCCCGTTTTATCCGCCTGTATTGATCGAGCATTGGGCTCAAATCTGCAGAACTGATGATTCCTCCCTACCGTCCTGCTTTGGCCAACAAATTATTAATCAATTTTTCCGTAATATCAACCGTTGGGCTATACCAAAGTATACCGGTATTTTCTTTATTTAAAACCATACTGTATCCTTCACTTTCCGCAATAAACCGAATTTCACTGTATATCTGATCTAAAAAGGTCCCCGACTGGGCCAGCCTGTTTTTTTGATCGTTAAGTTCCGCGGTCTTGATCCGAAAGTACTCCTTGAGGTACTCGGATTTCTGATAAATATCGTTCTCCAGCCTGAGAGAGCGGGCTGCATCGCCGCTAGATGCGGCGTCCATCTGGGCGCTCTGAAGGGACTGGATTTCCGCCTGCATCCGATCTATGTCCGCCTGGATCCGGGCGCTCCGTTCCTCCCATTCCCGTACCGCCCGGGAATCCCGGAAAAAAGACGAATATACCCTGGGAAGATCCACCACCGCGAAACGGGTAAGCTGCTGGGCTTCCACAGCCAACCCCGCCAGAACAAACCAAAAACAAAGCAATACGCCGCGTTTCATTTTACTATCATACTACTAATACGTAGCTAGTGTAAAGGATATTACAAAGTCAAATATCCCGCCTATAGCCCCCGGTTTCCATTTTACATTGCCGTCCTCTATCTGGAAACACCGGGCGAGTTGCAGTTTGAGGGGGAACTGGGGTATGGAGATACGGGGCCCGAAACCAAAACTAAAGCGCAGATCCTCCGGCGTAAAGTTATGGAAGAAGTCATAGGGCGTGTTCTTCTTGGCCGCCATATCGAAGAAAAGGTCGAAAGAAATCATCCCCGGCATAACGGGGAACCGCAGTTCCGCCCAGTTTTCCCAGAGGACCTCCCCCCGGTTCGTCCGCTCCCCTGACCAGCCCCGCCCGGTGAACATACCGTCCACCGACAGCTTGTTCGCATCTTCAATTTCCGGGACGCTGCGGCCCGGCTGGGGCAGGATAAAGGAAAGCCCGGAGTGTATGCCAAATACGGATTTGAAGCTGTAGGTCTCCGTTATGGGCAGATTAAGGAGGGTAAAAAAGACTTCAGCTTTGGTATCCGTCTTGACATAATGTTCGCGTTCTATGGGGAGAATTCCATAATACCCCAGGCGCTGAATGGCGTAATACCCTTTGGAGGGGTCATAATAAATATCCCGCTGATCCAGGGAAACCGCAGTCCAGAAGGAAAAGGCGGGTACAAACTGGCCGTTCCTGTCCCGCAGCACAGGATCAAAGGCCCTAAAAAGGGTATCGTCGTATTTATTTTGAATCCAGCCGACCCTGATTCCCCCGTTAAGCCCTAAATTCCCCAGGCCGGTAAGCCAGCGGTACCCCGTAGAAAATCCCAGGGAAAAACTGAGCTGGTCATAGGGCAGCCAGTATTCCCGGGCCGGGATTTTACCGGCGTTTACATACTCATCATAGGAAATAAAGCCGTCAGGAAAGGCGACGCCGTCTTCGTCCCCATTAAAGAAGGGAAAAACGCTGTCCTGAAAGCCAAGGCGCTTTATGTGCTGGAACGTAAAGTCAAAGCCCCCGGATAAGGGCAGGCCGAAGATCCAGTTTTGGGTGTAGGTGAGGGACAGGGTCTGGGTGTCCTGATTCGCGTTAATTTCCCCGCCCAGAGAGTTTCCATATCCCAGGAAATTCCGGTCGGTGAGCTTGAAAAGTCCCGATATAGGGAAGGCTTCGGGATCCGTACTGCCCGAAAAGGTTATCCCCAGCTGAACATCCGTGGTGAGCTGTTCCTCTACGTTAAAAATAAGGTCCATCAGGTTACTGGTACTTCCCGGCGGGGTCTCGGGTACGATGCTGGAGAAATATTGAAGGTTATAGAGGTTCCGCATTCCCTCCAATACTTTGGCCTTGGAAAAGATGTCCCCCGGTTCCAGAGGAATTTCCCGCAATATCACTTTGTCTTTGGTTTTGTTATTCCCCACAACGATGATTCTTTCGATATGGGCCCTGCTCTGTTCTTTAATCGTTATGTGGTACGAGATAGCGCCGGCAGCAGGATCCCGCCGCGGCTCGGGAGATATGATATTGAAGATATACCCGTTTTCGTAGTACAGATCCGCTACCCGCTGAATATCCGCTTCCACCCGCCGGGCGTTTACCGTTTCCCCAACCTTGGAATGAATCAACGCATCAAGCTGTTCGGTGGAAAAAATCCGGTTGCCCTCGAAAGTAACCCCGCTGAAATTGTAGATTCGCCCTTCGTATATCCTAAAGGTGATGGACAGCATGTTATTGCCCTTTTCATCCTTATGGGCGTCCCTAACCACGTCGGTCACTTGGGCATCTATGTATCCCCTGTCATGATAGTATTGGGTAATGGCGGCCCGATCAACGCCAAGTTTGGATTCCTGAAAAGCGCCGTCATTCAAAAGGCCCTTGGCTTTTAAGGAAAGCTGCCCCCTGAGCGTCCGGTCAGAAAAGATGGAGTTCCCTTCAAAATAGAAGGCGTCTATGGCTATCTTATCCCCTTCGGTGATGAAAAAGGTAACCGTAACGGTGCCGTCCCGGTTGGCCTGGGATTCAAAGCGGATACGAATATCGGGATACCCTTTTTCCAGGTACTTGCTGATCAGGGCATTCTCGTCGGCTTTAAGTTTGAGCTGGTTCGCCACATCGTTTACTTTGAGGGTGATCGTGTCCATAAGTTCGGTGCGCCTAAGACCGCTGTTGCCAACAAAGCTAATCTTGGAGACGATAGGCCGCTCGGTAACCACAAAGCGTATAACCACCTCCGCGCCGGAAGGATCCGCCGGTACTGCGCTGGGAGATATGGATTCAAAGTATTCCAGGGCGTAGATTCGCCCCTGGAGTTCCCAGAAAACCTCATCGGAAAAAGGACGGCCTAAGAAAGGCGCAATAACGCCCTCCAATTCCGACCTGTTGACATGATTGAGTCCTTCAAAAACCACATTCCGTATTGGTTTTCCCAGGTACCATTCCTCTGATTCCTGGGCAAACGCTGAACCCGCCGTCAGCAGGATACACGCCATTAATTGTATAAAGCCTAATCGTTGTGCGAGACTTGATCTTCTGCGCATCTAAACTCCTTGATTACCTAAAACAACCATCTCCACGTCAGCGTGAAGGATGCATCGAAAAAAGATTCATATTTAAGAGGATCGATATTCCAGCGAATATCAAATAACGGACTATGCAGTTCCATACCAAGGGATGTCTCGAAGGTATAGCCCCCCATATTCAACTTATTCTCATCATATTGCAACAAAACGCTTCCTTGAAAAAACATATCAGGACTAAAGTATTTACCAAAGAAAACAGCGGTATTATCAAAATAGTTACCCATTCGGCTATTGTCAACCTGCTCCCATCGGGAGGTAATAAAATTTTGTACTATAGGGGAATGGAAGGTGAACATATCCAGGCCGGTAAAGTTGCGGATTACCCGTTCCAGACGGCGGAAAACAATGGACTGGGACAAAAAGTCGGCCCCGGAGAACACGATGTTTTGGACTCTGGTTCCTTCCCCTCCCCCGGCAGGAAGACCGGTCAGGTTTTGCCCTATAAGGGAAAGGATTTCAACCTGGGAAAGGGGCGGATTGGACTCAAACCGGGCGGTAAATGACATCAGCGAGGCGTTATCCACAAGCAGGGAAATGGTAACCGGCCCGTCGTCGGTACGGTCCCGGGTTTCCGCCCGTATCGTAATCCGGGGATCAAACTGAATTTCGTTCTCGTTGAAGAAAAGAGTCCCCTGGCGGATGTAAAAATTCCGCTGCCCGTAAAAAAGAGACCCGCTTCTAAGGTCTATGTCCCCGTTTAGGGAGTATCGTCCGGTTTCGGAATCGTTGGTGATTTTTATCACCCTCCCGGCCACGGCGGAAGCCTGTAACAGAGGGTAATCCGCATTGGGCCAAAAGAATTCCACTTTCTTGCCCGTGGTCAGGGTAAAGTCCGCAAAAAGCCTCATGTCGCCCGGATTTGACTGGTTCATGGCGGCGCTGATTCCCTGAGCATCCAGCGTTATTTTCGTATCCTCTCCCAAAAGGTTTCCGACAAGGCGCAGATGGGAATCTTCCATAGAGATAACCAGGGAACCCGAAGCGTTCCCCTGGGCAATGATCCCCATGATTTCAAAATCAAAGGGGACGGGATATTCCGGGGAAGAATTAATATCTATGCTGAAAGTATTGGGTACCCAGCGGTCAAACCGGAACCAGCCCGAAACCACGCCGTATCCCGCTGGTCCCGCAGGCACGTCTATAGGGCCGAAGCGCATCTCGTTGCCTTCGATGATTACCGTCATAGGGACGGGGCCGAGTTCGGCGCCCAAATACTGGGGAATCTCCATACGGATGCTGTTCCCCTGGGCTGTCCCGAAGAATTCCGGGTCTCCCAGAGGCCCCCGTATATCCACCGAGGCGTTAACCAACCCGCCGGTAAGGGCTACCGTATCTTTGTAGGGTAAAAGGCGGCCCAGGGCGGTAAGATCAACGTACAGGTTCGATGCCCGGGCGTCTATCGTATTGGCTGCAATGGTTCCGGTCAGGGCGCCCCTGATAGGAGACGGGTAGGAAAGGCCGGCATAGAAGGCTCCCTCATTGGTAATGCGGAAGCGTATCATGTCCTGCGGGCCTCCGGTAAGGGAGATAAGGGATTCGCTTCGGGAAAACACAATGCGAAAGGGTTCCGCAAGTTCCAGGGTATCAAGACTGCCCTGTTCTATAGTTACGGCGCCGGAGAATGAATCCAGAGATTCCACCAGGGAAACCCAGGTGTCGAAAGACCCAAACTCCGCTTCCGCAGTAAAGGACCCGCCGATTCTCCGGCTCAGGGCAATTCCCTGGAGTTGTCCCCGGACCCAAACCCCGGAATCCCGGCGGCTTAACCGGAACAGGGGAAGCTCCGCTTCAAGATTCCCATAGCTCACATGCAGATTACGGATCGCTATTTCTTCTTCCGTAAGCGATCCCTGGGCCGAAAGGGTTATAAGATTTTCATTATACCTGGCGGTAAGGGAGGATAGAGCCGCCGTCAGTTCATAGGTCCCGTCCTGCGCCCAATGCAGCCGCCCTTCCCCGGTGGCCACGGCGTTTGGAATGGCCGCGGATACCCGTCCCACCTGCATTTCCTGTCCTTCCAGGCGAATCTCCGCAACCTCCCCCTCGTAAAACCCTTCAAGGCTATAGGTTTCACGGCCCATCTCGTCTTCCAGATGGAGGGAAAGGGCGAACCGGGACCAGGCAGGTCCGTCCCAGACGGCGGACTCGCCGGTTTCACTATCCCCGCCCCAGGAAAGGGATGCCCGGCCCAAAAGTTCTCCCCGCCCGTCGTCAAACAGGATGTCCTGAAGCAGCGCGCCGCCCTGATCCACCCTGCCGGCAAACTTCAGGGAAGCGGAGGATGACGCGGGAGTTACCACATCGTGGATTTCCATCCAGGCCAGATCCACCGACCAGGAATCGGCGGAGTCATACCGCAGGGATGAAAGGAACCCTGCACGGGGAACCTGCTGCTGAAAAGGAATGGGGATGGGAATGGAAGCGGCTTCGGCATACCCGGAATATCCGCCCTCGGAGGTCCGGCTCATATAAACCGAAAGGCCGTAAGAACCCTGAAGGCTTATAGAACGCTGATCCAGTATAGCTCCCTCAATATAATAGGGCATATCCTGATAGGAAGCCGCCAGGGAAAAGGTGATGTCATTGGGATTGTAAAAGTCCAGGGAACCCGATACTTCCGCCGCATTGCCGTTTACAACGATACGGCTTTCGTTTAAGTCAAAATGCCTGCCGGTCCCGGAAACAGAGGCCAGGGCGACAATCTCATTCCTGCCTTCCTGGAAGACAAGTACAAAGCGGGGAGCGTTGTAAAGAATCTGATCAAAATCGGTGGTTACGAAAATCTCGGTGGTAATCGACGTATTGGCGGCAATATCGGATACCGGTTCCGGGAAGGCGGGAATTATTGCCAGGGGACGAAGCATGGAGAATATATCATCCACGGGAAACGTATCCAGCAGCAGGCTGGCTTGAAGATGCTGAGGTTTGTAATCCAGGGAACCTTCCGCGGAAAGGCGGCTTATGCGGACATCTTCAGAGGGTTCCCCGCCGGTGAACAACCGCAGGGCCGAAAGATCAAAGGTAACGCCGTTGTCTTCCCGGTGTATGTCGGCGTCCAGGGAGGTAAAGAGGATAGGTCCTATGGACACGTTGTCCCCAAAGACGGCGATGGTCCGGACATAGGAGTTCACCGAAAGGTCCGCGTTTATCACGTATTCCTCCGGGCCGCCCTCCGAATCAGGGGAATCACTGCCCGATGCAAGGCTGAAATCGTGGAGAGAAATCGTCCCGTTGGGGGACAGGGTTTTAAAATCGAGGTTCCCGGCGTACTGTATATCCCCCTGGGGAAAGGTGAGGCGCAGACGGTGGAAGTCCACGGACTCCGCATCGCCCTCCGCAGTAACGGCGTAGGAAACGCCGGGGATGGGAAAAAGAGCGCCCAAGGCCCCGGAAAGGTCCAGGACATAGGAAATGCCGTCCTGGAGACCGGCGTCGAAAGACGCCGATCCGTTAATACCCAGGCCAAGGAGGGAATTGTACCCCGCCCAAGGCCCTGAGAGGGTAAAAAGAAGCCGGGGGGTAAAATTCCGGCCTTCAAAATGCCCGAAAAAACGCCGGGTGTTAAAGGCGTACCCCAGGGAAAGATCAAAGGAACTTATTCCCCCGGAAAACTGGTCCCCGGCCTTTTGAATCTCAATCTTTTCCGTATCCAGGGCGATGTCAAATTGAAGGGGCTTAAAGTTGAACATATCCCCGGAAAACGAAGGAACCGTCATGACCAGCTTTCCTTCCCTAAGCCGGGTATCCAGTTCCCCGCTGAACCTGCCGCTCATCCCCATAGTCATGGACTGGCCCAGAAAGGCGGCCAGGAACGCCTTCCATTCCGCCTTGCCGTTTAGCGAGATGAGGGTCCCCCGGAGCGCCGTATCCAGGTTGATGCCGGAAAGGGAGAGCCAGCTTTCTCCTATGAGGAGTTTACCTTCGCCGCCCCGTATTTTAAGGGAAATATCCCCGGAAAGCCCTGTAAGCCAGTTCCCGGAGCCTTCACCTGGGGCCGCGCCGGAAACGCCTTCTCCCTGCCGTCCGATCTTCCCAAGCAGGGCTTCCCAGTCCCCGGCATGGTCCAGGTCCAGAGAAACCACCGGTTTATCCAGCCGGATCTGGCCGAGGACATCCAGGCCCTTCCCTTGCAGGATGCCCAAAAGGGAAAAGGAGATCCGCAGCCGGGCAAGGGAAACCAGGGGTTCAGGGGCTGACCCGTAAATCCGTATGCCCCGTATGTCAAGGGTACTGAACAGGGAAGGCCCCAGGGATGAGTATTCAATCCTCATGCCCAGAAAATCCTCTCCCTGAGCGATAAGCTCGTCCCGCAGGGCCGTCATTTTCGCAAAAAGATCTTTCTGTAAAGGCCGGACAATCATAACCGTGACGGTAACCAGGATCATAAAAATGAGAATATTGGAGATTATGCGCGTCAAAGGGTTTTTTTTCATGCCCGTAAATAGTTTCAAAAGGCCGGATGTTGAAACTGCGCCCTTAAATTTAAAGGAAAAACGGACATTTGGCCCTTTTCCCAAAAGCCGGCTTCATCAGACAGCAGGTCCGCACTAACCAAGGTTTGAAACTACTCCCATTATCGGCTGAATTGTACTGTATGCTGCTCATGTGCTATAACAATCCTGCTATGACTATTATACACAATTTTGCGGCTTTTGAAGGGGGAGATGGAAGCGGAACCACCACCCAGCTGGAACTGCTCCGCAAACGGTTCGCCGGACCCGGCCTCCCTCCTTTCCATGCTGCCAGCGAACCAACCGGCGGCCCTATAGGAGTTCTTATCCGCAGGGTATTGAAAGGGGAAACCGCCCTGCTGCCCGAAACCGCGGCCCGGCTTTTTGCCGCCGACCGGAACGAACACCTCTACGGTCCCGGAGGCATCCTGGAACGTTGCGGACGGGGGGAACTGGTGGTGTCCGACCGCTATACGCCGTCGTCCCTGGTCTACCAGGGCATAGCCTGCGGGGAGGAGCTGCCGGCCTCCCTGAACGCTTCCTTCCCCCTGCCCGAACTCCTCATTTTTTTTGATTTAGACAGCGAAACCGCCCTTAAACGCATAGCTTCCCGGCCAGGCAGGGATATTTACGAGTATCTGGATTTCCAAATCCAGGTCCGTACCCGTTACAAGGCCCTGCTCCCCGGGTACGAAGAAGCGGGCGTGCGGGTGGAGCGTATAGACGCCTCCCTGCCGCCGGGGGAAATTGCGGAACTGGTCTGGAGGGCGGTCAGGAAAATGCCGATACTGGAAGGAATGGGAGCAAAAAACTAGGAGCCGGAGCTTCGGGTAGTAATGAAAAAGACGCTTATCGGTATCATAGGAACTGCGCTTCTCTTTATCAACGCCCCTGGAACAGAAGCCTATTTAGTGCAGTACAAAGAACAGTTCTACCGGCTGTTTCACCTGCATTATATACAATACCCTGATGATACTATGGAAAACATCTATTGGCTGGAACGGGCCATTGCGGCGGATTTTGCCAACCCGCTCTACGCTCTTGCCCGTATCGAAGACGAAGTTCAATGGGAAAAATACCGCTATCTTTTTATGATGCATGTTCATCTTAAACTGATCGAACAGTACCTTTTCCTGGGCAACAAATGGAACAAGCGGAACGCCTATTTTTACAACGCCCCATGGAAAGAACAGAACCTGGAGAGCCTGGAAACTGCGGAAACCTGCTTCCGCACTGCCCTTTCCTACTGGAACGCCGCCCGGGAATGGGCGGAAAAAATCCAGGACCGCCGGTTCCGGTACATCAACCTGCGGAACGTCCAGCACTGGGAAGACGAAGCGGGCCGTATAGCGGACATGTCCCTGGATTACGAGAAGATCATCAACCGGGAGCTGGCGCTGCTCCAACAAGTCCGGGAAAAGTTTCAGGCCATGGACGAGAATACCTATTGAACGGGAATTCG
>JAISOQ010000286.1 GCA_031275515.1 Treponema sp.
AAAGGGGCTAGACGCCGGCTTTCTCCACGGGATACCAGGCCATAGCCGCATAGCCTACAAAGGATTCGGGAACATCGTCTTCGCCGGGGGAAACATCTTCGCCGGAAGAACCGCCGCCCAGGGCAGCGCGGCTCTGAACAGCGCCTTCAAAGGGGATTTCCGCGGGATCGGCGCTGGTACCGTAGGAGAGGAGCGCCGCATCGGAAGCGCCCAGGGAATGAGCATAGCCCATACAGGCGAGAACCGCCCCGACGGAACAGGAGGATCGGTCCATCTCTGCCCGGCGGAAAGTTTCCCCATCATCGCCGGACATCACCGCCCGGATGAACGCGGCGTCGTTCACGGTTTTCATCCATTCCAGGGCTTTCCGCCCCGTACCCCGGGGGGCAAAATCATAGTTGATCCCGTAATGGGTCAAATCGGTGGAACCTATGAGCAGGAACCGCCGTCCCAGGGAAGCGCCGGTTGCCGCGATAATCTTTCCTACAGTATAAGCATGAATTTCCGCTCCAAGACGCAGCCAGATCAAACGGGAGCGGGGAAAATAGAACTTTACCATAGGCAGCATGACTTCTACGGTATTGTCGTAATACCGATCCGGTTTGCCGCCAAGTTCTTTCCAGAGCCTGTCTCTGAATTCCCGGTCTATTTCCAGGTTCCCCAGAGGGGTAGCGGCGCCGTCTTCTTCGGCAAAAAGAGGCGGCGTCCCGGCGGGGAGATGTCCGCCTATGACGATTACCGTATCGGCATCGGTTTTCAGGGTTTTCAATGCCTGCGCCGCAATACGTCCTGAATAATACCAGCCCGCATGAGGAGCAATAACGGCGGCAGCGCCCAAGGAATTTTGCTCCCGGGGAATTTGTCCCAGAAACTGCCGTACTTTTTCAGCCGAATGGGGATACCAGCCGGCAGGAAGAATCGGTTTTCTTAAATTCATGATAATTCCTTTGTTCCATCCTAGCACGATTTTTAAAAAAAGTATATAATTCTTCCATGAGGAACACGAATTCATCCATTCCTGCCTTAATAATTGCTTTTCTCTGCATCGCTGTTTATGCTGCGGCCCTCATCATCGGAGCATACCGTTTCTATATTAATGTAACCAGCCGTCAGGCAATTGCGGAACGGGAATTCTACGATCTGACGGATATCGCCTCTGCCGCGGGCGTTCTGGGTTTTATGGACGTCCCGTTTCAGGAGGCGATTCAGGACGGCCTTGGGAGGTCTCAAACTCTTGAAGGGGCCATCATTTCCGGCCCTTCCGGGGAATACGCCTTTGAGCGCCAACGGGGTACGGTCATACGCTGGGAAGGGAATTCTCCCCAGTTCGTAAAGCGTTTCGGCATCTCTGCCACGTCAGCCGTCCCCCTGCGTATCAACGAACTTAGGAACGTGACCATCAGCGCCGTTTTTCGTTCCGTGGATTACGCTTACGGTGTCACCGTTCTGAAACACTCTCTTCTGGTGATTCTGATCTCTCTTACGGTAGCTTTCCTCACCTTTCTCGTGGAAGCTATTCTGGTAAGGGATCAGGTCCCGGAGGAAAGAACACGGGCCTGGCCTTCCGGGTATGATGACGAAGATGAAAATGAGGAATCAGAAGAGACCGAACCCTTTGAAGAACCGCCTGCCAGAGAGAGGGCAAAAAAATCAAAGCCCGAATCCCAGGCCGAGGAAGAGCTGATTCCGGAAACTTCAGATGCCTGGACTGAGGAAAGCCTGAATTTCGCCGGCTTTGAAGCGGAAGCGGACTTTACCGGCGATTCGGAGGATAGTGCCGAGGACTTCAATATTCCAGAGGCGGATTATTCTCTCGAAGCCCCTGATGAACCTGAAACCCCGGATTCCGGGGACGGCGAGGCCAAAACTCCCCAGGGCCTTTACGTTCCGGGGAGCAATATAGGCTGGGAGGCATACACGAAGGACCGGCTTGAGGCGGAACTGCACCGTTGCGCTTCTTTCGAGCAGGATCTAACCGTGTTGCTCCTGGATTTTTCCGGGACAACCGAATTAACAAGCCAGCAGTACAACGAGCTTGCCGGCATGGCGGTAAGTTTCTTCAACCTCCGGGACCTGATCTTTGAGAAGGGAAAGCGGGGTATTACCGTCATCCTTCCCAATATGGATTTGGATCAGGGAGTTTCCCAGGCCGAGGATTTCATCAACTACCTTACGCCGGTCTTTACCGATATGCCGGCTTTCCGCATTGGGGTAAGCTCCCGGTCCGGCAGGCTGGTGGATGCCGACAGACTGTACTTTGAAGCCGCGGAAGCCCTGGGCAAAGCCCTTCACGACCCGGTATCCCCCATCATCGCCTTTAAGAGCGATCCTGAGAAATACCGGGCTTTCCTCCGTTCCCGGAGCAAGTGATTAGGGTTCCTCCGGCGGCTTCTTAAAGTACGCGGCGTCCCGAAACAGGCGGGTTACCGTCCATTCGGCAAGGGTGTACACGTATTGGGAGCCCGATACCGCAGCGGTACGCTTTCCGGCCCCTTCTTCCCCATCGGTAAGGGGGGGCCCCAGCCTGATGGTACGGCTGCCGCCGTCTCCCAGTTCAAGGTGTATTCTCCCTTCATTGAATACCGGATCGTCAGACGTGACGGAAGTAACAAAGCCGTCTCCCTCGGCGTCGAGGATGGCCCTGATATAGGGGTCTATCCGGGAACTGTCAAGGGCGTCCGGATCTACCCCTTCCACAGTCCACCCTGAACCGCTCCTGGCAATGACCAGAGGCGCAGGGGACGGTTCTTCATCCGACGGCGGAGATACCGCGGTAACCCGCTGCACCATATCCAAAGACAGAGCGCCGCCGGCCCCTTCCTGGGGGAAAAGCCTGAGATTGTACCAGCCGGAAGGGGAAGGCGAAAGGTAGAGGGTGAATTTGTCTTCCCCGGAGCGGACTTCGTTTTGGCCGCTTTTCCGCAGGTATACTTCCCTTCCCGTGGCGTCGGCGGCGCCCACCAGGAGATCGAGCAGGGGGGCCGCCCCCGCCCCGCCCCGGACCACGATGCGGGAGGCGGTTTCACCGACCCCCAGACGTTCATGAGAGGAAACGGCGCTGCCCCGCAGGGGATATGCGCCGCGGCTGGTAAGAAGGCGCAGCAGGTCCGCGATCCGCCCCTGTTTGGCGGGGTATTCCACGCCTTCGGTTTCCACATACCAGAGGGCGTTCCGCCTGACCAGCCCAAGGGTTTCGCCTCCCCCGGAAATTTCAATCCTGTCCGCCTGATCCGCCCATTTCGGCTCCAGCCAGGTATACGCGGCGTTCCGGGAATTCAGCCGTTCCGGAGTCAATATCAGGGTCCCGGCATAGATCAAAGCCAGGGCCGCCACTACTATTGATAAAACCAAAACTTTCTTGTTATACGTCATCATTTGCCCTCCCCGTTATTTGCCGCCAGGTTTTCCTTAATAGTCCGGCGCCGCCTGAGGGCAATCAGAAGCCCTGCAACAATCACCGCCAGGGGGATGACGATTACATTAAGAGCCCTGGCAAAAGACATGGCGACGATACGCTTTTCAATATCGACTATCTTTTCAAGCCGGCCAGCCAGAATGCTGCGGTTCCTGATGCCGATGATGTCGTCATCGTTACAAAGCCAGTCCGCCGCCTTAATGAGGAAATTCAGGTTAGGCTGGCGGTTCCTGATGAACATAAGGGAAGCCATATCCGTATCTCCTATGACCACAATGCGGGCGTCCCCGGACGTCCCCGGGGGATCCGGCAGTTCTTCGCTGCTCCCTTCCCGAACCGGTTTGTCTTTACCCGCGAACCAGGAGGGGAATTTTCCCGCAAGGGCCGCAGCCAGAACCTTCGTTCCTTTGGTTTCTTCCATTTCCTGGGTAAAGGCAAAATCCATGTCCGGGTTGACCTGGAAGTCTTTGGTTTGAAGCCAGGCTTCGGGAGTGCTGGTAAAGAGGATGGTTCCCTCAATACCCGCCGGAGGGTTGAGTTCCACCGGGCTGGACCAGAACATATCCGCTCCGGCAAAGGAGGCGCTTATGGGATGTCCTCCGTTGCCGTTTTGTCCCGTAACCCCTATCCAGTGGGGATACCGGACCATACGGTATTCCAAAAAACCGCCCCGGCCTCCGGTCTGATAGGACAAGGTTTGGGCCGTGCGATCCAGGACCAGAGCCGGTTTAACCTGAGCGCCGTAAGAAGCGATCATGGCCAGAAGCCCCTGATCGTTCAATTCCCTGGCGGTGATGCCGGTCTGGGTTTCCACCGCTACCCCTTCCAGGGCGAAAAGCGCCTTTCCGCCTCCCTGAATGTACCGGTCTATGCGGTACAAGGCCCAATCATCCAGGTCCTCCATGCCGCCCAGGACGAACAAAGCCGGCAGGGTATCGGCGATTTCTTCCCCCGCGCCTATGGTCCGCACCTGGAACCCCGCCTGGGTAAGGGCCTGATCGAGATACCCGTAATTGGTTGACCATTGTTTTCCCGCATCTCCCACGATGACCCCTATTTCCCGGTCCGCGCCCCGCACCAGGGAACGGATACGGCTGGTCAAATCGTATTCCAGGGTTTCCAGGGAAAATACCACGGGAAGCACCTCGGTCCTGTCCAGGTACTCGATGAGAATGCCCGTGTAAACCGTAGCGAACCCGGCTTCGTCCCGCTCGACGATCTCGATCTGCTGGCCCTGTATGCCTAAGCGTTCCACTTCTTCCACCAGATTGGCCTTGACCGGGTCCTTCACGGTAAGGAGTATACGCCCCCGGGAATAGGCGGCGTATTCCCTGAGCAGGTCGGTAATCTCTCCGGGAATGGGGACCACCGAAGCCAGCCGGTCCGACACGTAGTAGGTTATCCGCACCTGGTCGGGAATCTCGTTGTAAAGGTTCCGGGAGACCCGGGAAATGGTATAGGCTTTGTTTTTCGTCAGGTCCAGTCGGACCCAGAGCCGCTGGCTGATGAGAAGGGCCAGGGCCAGCGCCGCAATGGACAGGATGGTTAAAACGCTCGTTTGCTTTTTCGTCATCTCCTACCTCCATTTCCTGAACAGGAGAACCCTGGTGTTGAGGTACAAAAACAACGCCGTAGTCAGGAGGAAGTACGCCAAATCCCGGGTGTCTATGAGGCCCTTGGAAAAACTTTCAAAGTGAAAGGCCAGGGAAACCGCGTTGATGGCTTCCGCCAAAAGGGGCGGCAGGTTCAGCCCCAGGGTAAACTGATTCATCAGCATCACCAGGAGCAGCGCCACCACGCTTCCCAGGAAGGCGCCGGCCTGGTTTTTGGACAGCGCCGAAAGAAGGTGGCCCAGGGCAGCCGCCGAAGCCCCCAGGAGGAAGGCCCCCAGGTATTCGGAGGCAATGACCCCGCCGTCAAAATCCCCCAGGGGAAGGAGGCTCAACGGAACCGGAAGGGTCAGGACAAGGAGGACGGCGATCATGGCCAGGGAAGAAAGGAATTTCCCCAGCGTCAGGTCCCATTCGGAAAAAGGCATGGTAAGAAGCAGCTCCGCGCTGCCCATTTTCCGTTCCTCGGCCCAGCTCTTCATGGTGATCACCGGAATGACCAGGACGAAGGCCAGGGGAAAGGCCGCAAAAAAGGGCCGCAGGGTCGCCGTATTCCGGAGGAAAAACTGCTGAAAGTAAAAGAGCCAGATTGAAGTAAACAGAAGGAAAAAAACCGCTATCCCGTAGAACACCGGGGAATTTACCTGGGAGTAAAGTTCTTTCCTGGTCAGAGCCAGGGCTCTTTGCGGTACAACGATCATGACTGCCCTCCCGTTTCATTTCCAGTCAATTGCCTGCCGGTTCGTTCCTCACCGGTTAGTTTCACAAAAATATCTTCCAGGCTGAATTTTTTGCGGTTCATCATGAGGATCTTGAGGCCCTCGGAAACCGCCCAGTCGAAGATCCCTTCGCCCGGATTCCCACTGTCGGTGCCAGGGTTCCCCAGGAAGAAGCCGGCCTGCACGGTCCCGTCTTCCCGTTCCTGGATTTCAAGGCCGGATAATTCCCGCCCCGGAAGATTGAGCCGGGCAAGGCGTTCCTCCACGCCGGCTTTGCCGCTTCCCTTGAGAAGCAGCTCCCAGGTGTCCCCGCCTTTGAGGGTCCCGGCTATTTCCTCGGGTTTTCCCTGGGCGGCGATACGGCCTTCGTTGATGATGAGCACCTGGGAACAGACCGCTTCGACCTCCTGGAGGATGTGAGTGGAGAGGATCACCGTCTTCCGTTCACCCAAACTCTTGATGAGGAAGCGGATTTCGATGATCTGGTTGGGGTCAAGCCCGGTAGTAGGTTCATCAAGGATGAGGATGGGCGGATCGTGGATGATGGCCTGGGCAAGCCCCACCCGCTGTTTGTAGCCTTTGGACAGGTTTTCGATCCGCTTGGCCCGCACCTGCTCAAGGCCGCAAGCCGATACCGCAGCGTCTATGGCCCGCTTCCGCTCATTAACGGGGATGAGCCGCCCTTCGGCGATAAAGCCGAGGTATTCCCGCACCGTGAGGTCCCCGTAAAGGGGTACGCTTTCCGGGAGATACCCGATCCGCTTCTTCACCTCCACCGGCTCATCCTGAACCGAAACGCCGTCTATCAGCGCCGTCCCCGAGGAAGGAAAATGATAGCCGGTCAGTATCTTCATGATGGTGGTTTTGCCGGCGCCGTTAGGCCCCAGGAAGCCCAGGACCTGGTCTTTCCCGACGGAGAATGAGATGTCTTTTACCGCCTCAACCGGCCCGTAACGTTTGGTAAGATCATGTACTTCTATCATTAGCAATAAACTCCCTGAATTTTATATATTATAACAAATACTATTTTGAAAAGGAAACATTAATCAACCGCCCCTGCCTGCCCCGGCGCTTTTATGTTGAAAGGCGTATTTCTATTGAATTCGTTAAGAATTTGGGCGCATCCGGCCTTGCGGACGGACCGGGCTATCCGCTTAAATAAATTTTTGGCAGACAGAGTCTGCCAAAAATTTATACCGCTTCTATCCCTTACGCGGAAGATTGGCAAGGCGCTTTATTCCCAGCCCGTATAACCTCCGTCATCGTCCCTGGAGATGGTAAGGGCATTCCCTGCCCGCCGAGAGTACTGTTGCGCTTCTTCCCGGACCAAGTAAGGACGTCTCCGTTGCCTCCTGCGGTGTTCCGCAGCGACATCTCCGCATTGGAACCGTGGATGATGCCGCCGGTTTTGATAAGGCTAAGGCTGCCGTAAACCATATACACGCCGCCGCCATAGCTGGAAGCGGTATTGCCACTGACAGACCCGCCATTCATAGTAAAGCTGCCCCAGAAACACACACCACCGCCATAGCTTTCCGCCGTATTACCGCTGACAGACCCGCCATTCATGGTAAAATCGCTGTCACAGTTTGTTCTAAGTCATTTACCACCGGCATAGCCGGTGGCTTGAGGAAGCCCCCTTAAAGGGGGCAATCCACTTACAAATCTTTTTCTTTTTCTACCTGCTTTTGATTACAACTTTACCCTACCCTTCTTTTCTTAATTTCGGCTTCAATATTTGCTTCGTTTATTGATGTAACAGATTT
>JAISOQ010000315.1 GCA_031275515.1 Treponema sp.
TTTCAAACATTGTCCTAAAATATATCACGGATAAAAAATAAAGTCAATTGTTTTACAAAAAAAACAACAATTTTCACCCCGGAGGTGTCAGTCACCGTTTTCTTCAGCAGTAAGCGCGGAGGTGTCAGTCACCGTTTTCTCCACTGCTCTTCACCCTTCACCCTCCCCTCCCCTACGCAAACAGCCGCCGGCACTCAAGGTAGAAACGCTTCTCGCAGGCTTCCCCCAGGGAAAAACTTTTCCGGGGCAGGGGGCCGGATCGGGCGATGGTCTCAAAGAGGCCCTCTTTCCGGACGGGGGGAAGGAGGAGGCCCGCCGCGGGGCGTCCGTCTTTTCCGGCGGCCAGCCGGAAAAGCTCCTCCTCGCCGTGGATGTAGTCCATGGAGGGCCGGACGCCGCCGGAACCCTGGTCCCGGGCGATAAAGCTGTCCAGCAGGGGCTGGAGGCTTACCGTGGCAAGGCCGGGGGCATTGGTCTCGAAAACCAGACAGCGATCCCCCGAAACAAAGCCGAGCCGCTGTCCAGCCTCCCCCTTAACCAGTTCCCGGAGCTTCCCCGGGCCCTCCACCGGGCGGGAGGCCGCGCCGGGGAGCCGGGAGAGTAGGGCGATCAGCTTTCCGGGATCGGCGTTAAAGATCACCCGGTGGATGGGTTCGAAGGAGATCCCCGGATCGTAGAGGTTCTCCAGTTCCACCAGGGCCCAGCGGGCGGGGTGTCCCGCAAGATCCGCTTCCCCGGCGTGGGCGGTCTTGTACTCCTCCCAGATCCCCTTAGCGGCGGCCAGGGAGTGGTTCCCGTCCCCCACGGCGTAGAGGAAGGGGTCCCCGCCCTCCCCGCCGTAACGGGTCTCCGCCCGGCGGCGGAGTTCCGCCAGCTTCTCCCCCGCCAGGTTCCATTGGGCCTCCCCGTCGAGGAACCAGCCCCTTACTTCCCCGGAACCCAGCATCAGGGGGCTCCGGTACACCGGCTCCGTCCGCCGCGCCGCTTCGGCCAGGGGGGGGAAGAGGGTGTCCCGATCATCGTCAAGGAGGAGGAGGATGTGGGGGCACTCCAGGGGCGCGCCCCGGCGGACATCCATCCGGGGGGGGAGCCGTTCCTTCAGCGTCCCTTCGGTGGCCCGGATCAGGCTTTTCGCGCCGGCGGCCCAGCGGTAACGCTCCAGGTCTACTGCCGCCACCAGGCCCCGCCGGGTCTTGCGGAAGGGGGTATCCCGCTCCAGATACACCCAGCCCCGCCGGGGAGGGGCAAAGATCCCTCCGGCAAGGTAGCTGCCCATACTCCGGTGAATGGCGGCGATCCGTCTCTCCCGGGAAGGGGAGCCCTCTTCCAGGTAGACCTCGGGGAATATCAGTTCCAGGGTGGAAGGGGCGTCCCCCCTGGTTTTCCCGGCATGCTCCCAGTAAGCCCGGTCCTGGGTGAACTGATCGCAGGCCACCACCGCCCATTTCAGGAGATCCGTTCCCTGCCGGGGAAGCAGTATCTCCGGGACGCCAAGCCCCAGGCTTTCCAGCGGGGAAGGAGGGGCCGCGTTTTTCCCGGGATTTTCGTTTTTCATTTCAGCCATTTCAGAAACTCCGGCCCGGCATTTTCCGTCAACATTTTCCTTGACAGGTGAAAAAGCTGGTGATAATATCCAGTGTCTGTCCACAAAGTCAGTATTATGGACAGACTCTATCCGGCTGTACCCTGGGTCGTCCGGTAACCCGGTTTATCCGGGGAAGCCTGAAGCAGACTCATACAAGTGAGAAAGGTAGTATATTGCCGCGAAATTATAAAGAGGACAAAGCCTCCCCCCTTGCAGGGGCAAACTCCCCGGACAAAGACAAGGCCCGCAGGAGACTGGTTCGGGATCTCCGCCGGGACTGGCAGCTTTACCTGCTCCTCCTTCTCCCCCTCCTGTGGGTGGGGATATTCCGCTACGGCCCCATGTACGGCCTCCAGATTGCCTTTAAAGACTACATCATGCGGGACGGTTTTTTCGGCAGCAAATGGGCGGGGCTTAAATACTTCAAGGCCTTTGCGGGTTCCTATTACTTCCCCCGCCTTATCGGCAATACCATCGGGGTCAGCCTCTATTCCATGATCGCCGGCTTCTTCCCCCCCATTGTTCTTGCCATTGCCTTCAACGAATGTCGCATCAACTTTATGAAAAAAGCCGTACAGCTCATCACCTATGCCCCCCATTTTCTGTCCACCGTGGTGGTGGTGGGCATTATTACCCAGGTTCTTTCCACCAACGGGATCGTCAATACCTTTATTGCGGCCCTGGGGGGCAGCCGCGTTACCTTTCTGGGGGAGGCGGGGCTTTTCAAGTCGATCTACGTGTGGAGCGGGGTCTGGCAGGGGGTGGGCTACAATTCCATTATCTACCTGGCGGCCCTGGCGGGGATCAACCCCGAACTGCAGGAGGTGGCCTATATTGACGGGGCCAATATCTGGCAGCGGATCTGGCATGTGGATATTCCGGGCATCCTGCCCACGGCCATAATCCTCCTCATTGTGAGCACGGCGGGGCTGCTCAACGTGGGTTTTGAAAAGGTGTACCTGATGCAGAACCCCCTCAACATGAGCGCTTCTGACGTGATCTCCACCTACACCTACCGCATGGGCCTGGTGGACATGAACTACAGCCTGGCAACGGCGGTGGGCTTGTTCCAGTCGGTTATTTCCTTTGCCTTTATGGTAACGGTTAACCAGATTGCGAAGAAACTAAGCGAGACGAGTTTGTGGTAAGGGGAAGCTATGCCGGGCAGCCGGAAGATGCGCTTAAGCTTTAGCGACAAGGTATTTTATTTTACGGATTATACGCTCCTGGTATTCTGCGGCATTGTTGTCCTGCTGCCGCTGCTGAATGTCTTTTCCCAGGCCCTTTCCGATCCCAGCTCGGTGCTGGCGGGGCGCGTCCTGTTCTGGCCGCGGCGCTTTACGCTGGAGACCCTGAAACTGATACTGCGCAACCCGAACATCAAGACGGGGTATTTGAACACTTTTTTTTACGCCTCCGTAGGAACGGTGCTGAATCTGACGATGACGGTGATGTGCGCGTATCCCCTGTCGCGGATAAACCTGCGGGGGCGGAATGTGTTTATGCTGATTTTTACGTTCACCATGATGTTCGGGGGAGGGATGATACCGACCTACATCCTGATCAAGGATCTGGGCCTGATAGACACGCGCTGGGTAATGATACTGCCCGGGGCGATGACGGTATGGAACATGATACTGGCGCGGACATTTTTTCAGAACACGATACCCAAGGAGTTGTACGAATCGGCGGAACTGGACGGGGCGGGGCATATCAGGGTGCTGTTTTCGATAGTGCTGCCCCTCTCCACGTCGATCATGGCGGTACTCACCTTGTTCTACGCGGTGGGGCACTGGAACTCCTATTTTGACGCGATGATGTACCTGCGGTCCCAGCGTTTATTCAACATCCAGCTGATACTGAGGAACGCGATAGCCAACATTACCGCGCTGCTGAACCAGTCGGACAATCTGGCGGAGATGGAGAAGTCCGCCGCCTACGCGGAGGCAAGCAAGTACGCGATCATCGTGATATCGATGCTGCCGGTATTGATCATCTATCCCTTTGTGCAGAAACACTTTATCAAGGGAATTATGATAGGTGCCATTAAAGGCTGAGGAAAATTTCAGGAGGAAGAAAAGATGAGGGACAGAAAAGCGCTCGCGCTGGTTGTGGGAATTATTCTGGGGATGGCTGTTGTACCGGACGGCTGGGGAGGGGGAAGGGCCGCGCCGGCCTCCGGAACCTCCGGGACGGATAGGAGCAACTTCAATACCCTGGGAACCTATCCCATTGTGAAACAGAAGGAAACCATCACGGTGGTGGTAGGAGACGGCAGTTCAACCTTCAACGGGGACACCAACTGGATGACCAAATTCTACGAGGACAAGACCAATGTCCACGTAAACTGGATAGTGGCGCCCCTGGAACAGTTCAAGGAACGGGTAAACCTCGCCCTGGCCAGCGCCGATCCGATTGACGTGGTTATAGCCGCCAACAGCGCGTACACCGCCTATACCATGGTGGAACAGTCAAAATTTGCCGAACAGAAAGTTATTCTGCCGCTTAACGAGTATATCGAAAACGACACCGTCAATCTTAAACAGCGGCTGGGGGAAGTGGAACTGTGGAGGGAAGTTCTTACCCTCCCCAACGGGAACATCTACGCCCTCCCCACCCTGAACGATTGCTACCACTGCCGGTACTACGGGAAGATGTGGGTGAACAAGGAATTCCTGAAGAACCTGAACCTGCAGGTTCCCGGCACCCCGGAGGAGTTCCGCCGGATGCTCCTGGCCTTCAAGAACCGGGACGCCAACGGCAACGGGGATCCCAACGACGAGATACCCATGATGGGGGCCATTGATAATTTCGGGGCCCGCATTGATACCTTCCTGGTATCCGCCTTTGTGTACGACGACGGCGGGGATCGCCTGTACCTGGAGAACGGGAAGGTAACCGCCGCCTTTACCCGGCCGGAATTCCAGGAGGGCCTCCGGTATCTGCACGGCTTGTTCAGCGAGGGCCTGATTGCCAAGGATTCCTTTACCGCCAGCCGGCAGGTCCGCCACCAGCTTAACAGCGGCAAATACGAATCCGTCATCGGCGCCATTCCGAATATTCACCACGGAAACCTGGGCAACCGTGAAGACTACAAGACCACCGGGCAGCCGGTACGCTGGCTCGATTATGAACCCATTCCTCCCCTCAAGGGCCCCAAAGGACTCCAGGTAACCCGCTACGATTACTACCAGAAATTCATGACCTCCGAATCCGCCGGTTTCCTCCCCGCCACCTGCAGGAACCCCGCCCTGGTCATGCGCTGGCTGGACTGGTTCTACACCGACGAGGGAAACATTATTCTCCGGAACGGGGAAAAAGGCATGGGCTGGACCGACGCGGACCCGGGAGCCACCGGACCGGGCGGGCTTCCCGCTAAAATCAAATCCCTTACCCTGGATCCTTCCCACCCCTATTACGGCAACGCGAGCTGGGGGGCAAGGTTCCCCAATTTCAGTACCTACGAATTCCGGAATCTGAGCCAGACGGCGGCGGATATGCTGGCCCCGGACGGCAGCGGGCTTGAACGGTTCCTGGAAGTCAAATCGCGGGATAACTACGCTCCCTATGCCCAGGACATCCATAAACTACTGCCCCCCATGTACTATTCCGGTAACTGTCAATTCTCCCCCTGTTAGAGAGAGATATTCCAAGGGAGGAGGGCAATCCAATCATCAGGGGAAAAGGCGTAAGGAATACGCTCAAAGAGCGTTTTAAGGTATTTTGAGGGGTTAAGACCGTTGAGTTTCGAGGTTTCTATGACTGAATACAATATACAGGCCGTTTCCGCCCCGGTGGGGCTTTTATAAAACAGCCAATTCTTTCTCCCGACCACAAACGGACGTATCGCGTTTTCACTAATGTTGTTATCGGGGGTAAGTTCAGCGCACTCAAGATAGGCAACCAGTTTATCCCATTGGTTACGCGTATAACTCACCGCCTTCCCTAACAGCGTTTCGGCGGAAATTTCCCCCGCCCTTTTGTCAAGATACCCCCTGAACTTTTCCAATACAACCTTAGAACGTTCTTTCCGTTGCGTTAAAAAATTGTTTTCGTCCAGTTCGTTCTTTTTCAACTTTTCCCGCAATCCATTGTCTATGTCGTATAATTGTTTGATATAGTTTATACCGATTACCGCGGACTTTGCCTGCATGCCGTTCTTTTGCGCTTCGAAAAACTTCCTCCGCCCGTGCGCGAAACATCCCGCATGGATAATATCGCTTCTCCCTCTGACCGCGCTGTCATATCCGGCATAGCCGTCGGTTTGCAGATACCCGCTGAACCCCTGGATAAACTCATCTATGTTTTCCGCCTTCCGCGAACTGCTGTACTTGAATATCACTACCGGTTTCCCCGGCGGTCCGCCCCGTGCCAGCCACATGTACGACTTCCGCGTGTCTTTACGCTCTTCTTCCCCCATGACCTGTACCGTCGTTTCGTCCATCCGCAGTACCTTTCCCGCTCTCACCGCATCTTTGAGCAATACATACAGCGATAGAAGGATTATCCCGACTTTCCCCTGCCAGTTTGCCATATCCTGCCTGCTTACGTTCACCCCTATCCGTTCAAACTGTTTCTCCTGACGGCTGTACGGCAGGTGATCCGCAAACTTTGCGGTAAATATATGGGCCAGCATGCTCGGAGAGGCGACGCTCCCCGGAAGAATGGCGGGAACGGCAGGCGCCTGTTTTATAACACAAGGCCCGTCGCTGTCATGCGCGCCGCCTTTGCAACACGGACAGGCGTATTTGGGCGTTACCGTTCTTTCAACATATATTCGTGGTTCTTCTATAATAAGTTTTTCGTTTACATCTTCGCCTATTCTTTCTAACCGTCCTCCGCAGCTACAGGTCTTTTCCTCTTCGGGTAAATCATTAATACGTTCTTCCCGTGTCAGATTTTCCGGTAATGGCTTCCGGCCCGCTTTATGCTTATTCCGTTGGTAGGTTATGGTTTCTTTCTCAACCCCGCCTTCTTCCCCGGTTTCTATTCCCGCCGCATCTTCATCAAAGAGTTCGGGTTGTGTTTCATCCTGTGCTTCTGATGTTCGGACAAACCGCTTATACACTAATAAATCATATTTTTCCTGTAATACGATGTTTTTAAATTCAAGTTGTGTTATAGCATTTTCTAATTCTTTGATTTCTTTCCTCTGGTTTTCCACCAGGGTTTCTAATTCGGAGAAGGTCATCTTTTTTCTTGTGTCCGCAACCTGAACCCGCATACATTCAGAGTATCATATCTATTTCTGTTTGTAAATCCTTTTTTATCGGGTCTTTATGTGGGGAAGAATTGACAGATAC
>JAISOQ010000049.1 GCA_031275515.1 Treponema sp.
TTTTCTATTGAACCGGGAATCTATCTGCCCGGCAAGCTGGGGGTCAGGATAGAGAATCTCGTCGCCATCGGCGAACAGGGACCCGAAGTTCTTCACCGGTATCCCCGGGAACTCAGGCGGCTTTAGGGGCTTGCCGGCCAGGTTAGAACTTTTAACCTGCCTTTCAGAATTGAACAGTAATTTTATATTTAGGACCGCTTGCCTCGGGCAAAGACCCCGGGAACCATAAACGCGCTGCTTCCCTACAATTTTTTCCGGAACATACTACCCCAACGGGTTAAAATTGACGCTTGCATTGGCTCAATATAGCGGAGATAGAATTAAGCGGGATGCCCAGCCAATATTTGAACTGTCGAATAGATACGCTGGAAAAACTATCAGATGAACTTGGGGCATAGCAGCTTGACCGGAATACGAACCGGAAAATAGTTACGTGGCAGTTTACGACAAAAGATGCCCGGATAAAACTTCACGGTTTATATCCAGAGTTTTAGTCTAAGCAGGGTACCAGCCCCATACCTTGGGCATCTTCCGGTAAATACTCCTTTAGTCCCTCGTATAGATTTCCTGCACCGGCGCTTATAACCGTACGGCACAGGTCTCCATAATCCTGGCCTCAAACGGTTCAAGGCTAAGATCGCCGGAAACGCGCCTTTTTTCCTTCGTAAAATTCATGAGGAAGATGAAATCTTTTTCGCCGTTATTGCGGATCTGGGCGGTGACGCCCTCCGGCAGTTCTTCAAACAAAGGCGTAACGCCTGCCTCCGCGCTGACATGGCGGTAAAAATCATCGAGGAAATCTTCTCCGGTCCGGGCGGCAATGAAGTAGGCCCGGCCCTCCCCTCGGCGATGCAGCGTCAAGGCGGGACGGCCCGCATAAAAGTCGCCGCCGTAAACGCCCAAGGTTTCCGCTCCCTGCCCGTGGATAAGCTCGCATAGATCAAAGGCCCGGTAACTCTTGCCGTTCCATTCGACGGAGTTCGCCTCTCCGGGGTACAAGGCGTCGATTTCCTCACACCAGATACCCAGGGTCTCCTTGAGAGGGCCGGGAAAGCCCCCCAGCAAGGCCAGGGTACTCTCGTTCACATAACCTGTGGCGTAGGTTGCCACAAAGGTTCCGCCCTGCCGAACAAAGGCGTCGATCCGTTCCGCTGTCCCTTCCCGCAGCATGTAGAGCATGGGGGCGATCACCAGGCGGTACTTGTCAAGGCTCTGCCGGGAATCGATCACGTCAAGGGGAATTCCCCGCTTCCAGAAGGGACGGTAATGGCCGATCACCGTTTCCCCATAGCCGGTCTTATTCTGCAAAAAACCTTTGGCGTCATCCAGGGCCCAGCGGACCTGATAATCGTGGATCAGGGCGGCCTGCGCCGGAGTATCGGCGCCTGCTAAATCGTCAAGGCCCTTTAAACATTCTCCCAGTTCGGCAACATCGCGGAAAACACGGGTATTTTCGCTGCCCTCATGATCCACCACCGCGCCGTGGTGCTGTTCCGGCCCGCCCCGGCTCTTGCGAAACTGGAAATACTGAATCGTATCTGCGCCGTGGGCCAGGGCTTGAATGGACTGAAGTTTGTGAAGTCCTGGCCGGTGCAGCTTGGCTACAGGACGCCAGTTGGTGGCGGAGGGACAGGATTCCATCAGCATGAAGGGCCGTCTTTTGAGACCCCGAATCAAATCGTGAAAATAGGATGTCTGAAGGCCGATCTCGCCGTTCCCCTCCGTACTGGTCCATCGCGGGTAGGAATCCCAGGAGGCAATGTCAAGGACTTCGGCAAAACGGGCATAGTCTATTCCTGTATAGCCCGCCATAAGGTTCGTGGTGCAGGGAACATCCGGGGTGATCTCCTTAAGAGGCGCCGTTTCGTTCAGATAAAAGTCCACAAACTGTTCGGTAGTAAAACGGCGCCAGTCCAGCTTGAGGCCGTTATGCCCTCCGTTGCCGGGACTGCCGGGACTTTCAATCTGATCCCAATCGGTAATGGCGCCGCTCCAAAAGGCGGACCACCAGGCTTCGTTCAGGGCATCCAGGGTCTTGTATGTGTTTTTCAGGTATTCGCGGAATTTGGCCTGGCAGAGGGGACAGTGGCAGTCCCCGGAGTACTCATTGGAAATATGCCAGACAGCCAGAGCAGGATGATCCTTGTAGCGCCGCGCCAACAGGCTGTTGATGGTCCGGGTTTTTTCCCGGTATACCGGGGAAGAGAGGCAGTGGTTGTGCCGTTCCCCATGAACATTCCGCAGACGCAGCTCGTTCACCCGCAGCACTTCGGGGTACTTTTTGCTCATCCATGCGGGCCGCGCCCCGGAAGGCGTTGCCAGGACCGCGGCGATACCGTTTCCGGCAAGCATATCCATCACTTCATCAAGCCACTCAAAACGATAGACCCCTTCCTCCGGTTCCAGGGCGGTCCAGGAGAAGATACCCACAGAAAGAGTGTTGATACCCGCCAGTTTGGCGAGGCGCATATCTTCTTTCCAGATCTTGTCCTTCCATGCAAGCCACTGCTCGGGGTTGTAATCCCCTCCATGCAGAATATGGGGAAACTTCTTTGCTGCCGGCGGATACCTCATACGTACACTCCTAAAAACTTAAATTTTTTGTCAGTATAACCGCTGCGGGAGGTGATTTCCCCGGGAAACTTTCCACCCAAGCGGTCTTCTCGTCGTCCAAATTCTCTATACTGGTGAGGCTATCCCAAAACTGAAGTTTTAGGATAGCCTCTGGTGATTATATCATGCGAGGCTGTTTCGGACATCCCCCATATTTCCGGTTACTTCACCGAACCCATAATTCCCTCCACAAAACGGCGCTGCTGGGTAAAAAAGATAAGCATAGTAGGGATGGTGGTAACGGTAATCGCCAGGGCCAACAGGCCGTAATCGATCACGTAGCCCTGGGTAAGCTGGGCAATCAGAATGGGCAGGGTTCGGGATGTTTCCTTTTGCAAAACAATGAGGGGCCAAAGATAGTTGTTCCATGCCCCCATAAAGGAGACGATCCCCGCCGCTGCAAAGGTGGGGGCCATGATAGGAAAGTAGACCCTGACGTAGATACCGAATTCTCCTACCCCGTCAACCCGGGCTGCCTGAACTATTTCCATTGGGAAGGACTGGGAACACTGGCGGAAAAAGAAGATCAGGAAGGCGGTGGAAAGCCCCGGCAGCACGATCCCCGCGGTAGTGTTGAGGAGCTTGAGGGCGCTGGTAAGCCGGAAGAGGGGGACCATAACCGCCGCAAAGGGGATCATCATGGACAGAAGCAGAATGCTCATGACCCGGTCCTTAGCCTTGCTCCGGTATATCTGGAATCCGTAGCCTGCCATAGAGCAGATAAAGAGGCTCCCCAGGGTTCCAATGGCGGCATTCCGCAGGGAGTTAAAAAATCCCGGCAGGATAGGAATGGTATTGAGTAAAGCTTTCGCGTTTTCGATCAGGTTGAGACCGGGGAGCATCTTGCCGCGGACTATCTCGATACTCTTATTGGTCGCTCCGGAGACCATCCAGTAAAAGGGGAAAACCGAAACAAAACCTGCGATTACCAGAAATATGTACAGCGCTATTTTAGAAAGCCCTATTTTTTTCATGTCCGATCCCCCACTTTAAGCTGGATCATGGCCAGCAGCGCAACCATGAATAGAATCGTGTAAGACACCGCCGCCGCATAACCGAACTGCGGGTTGTATTCAAAGGAAAGTTTGTATATGTACAGGGAGATGCTCTGGGTAGCAACCCCCGGCCCGCCGTTGGTCATAGTCTTTGGTTCATCAAAAATCTGGAGGGTTCCGTTGGTGGACATGATCGTGGTCAACAGGATCACCGGCCGCAGCAGGGGCAGGGTTATCCTGAAAAACTGATGCACCACATTTGCCCCGTCGATCCGGGCGGCCTCGTAGATCTCCGGGTCAACGTTCTGCAGCCCCGCAAGATAGAAGATCGTGTTGTAACCGGTCCAGCGCCAGGTTATCACCAGGATGATCATAAACTTGGCAAGACCCGGCGCGGTTAAGAAGTTTATCGGCTCCGGCGCAATCTTAAGCGTAGTCAGAAGAAAGTTCACGGTACCGTCAACAGCAAAGAGGGCCTTGAAAATAATCGCCGCCGACACCAATGCGGTGGCGCAGGGCAAAAATAGCAGGGTTCTAAAAACCCCCTTCCCCGTCAGTCTTTTGTTGTTGAGGACGGAAGCCAGGATAAGGGCCAGAACGAGCATGATGGGCACCTGAAAAATCAGATACGTGAAGACATTGACCACAGAGGTCATAAAAATTTTATCCTGGAACAGGCGAAGGTAGTTCCTGAGTCCGGTGAAGCGGAGATTAGCCGCTATCCCCGATTGGAAAGACAGCAGCAGGGCCTGAATCATAGGGATAAACGAAAAACACACAATAAGCAGAGAAGCGGGCAGTATAAAAATCCAGCCCCAGAGGGCGTATTTTCTTTCCAGACGAAGCGTTCGCATTAGATGCCTCCTTAATGCGAAGGGGAGAAACGCCTCCGTTTCTCCCCGCAACCGATCTTTTATTGGTTCATCAGGAATTCAACTTCCTGCTGCGCGGTGGCAAGCGCCGAGTCAATATTCCCGCCCTGATACACAGTGAGCATAGCCCGCTGAACAGCATCCCGGGCTTCGTAGTTATAAAGCCCGAATTTAACCTTGGGTACCTTGCTGGCATAGGTCATGAGGTCTTCAAATATCTTCTGGCCGCCAAAGAAAGGATGGGGCTCGGCATACACCGGCGCTTCCGCCGCGGGCAGCCAGGTGGAAATTGCCCCCGAAGGAGGCAGGATGGTCTGATAAAGTTCCACGCTTCCGGCAAAGGTCTTGTCCAAAAGGTCAAAGGCAATATCGGCCTTCTTAGAATGGGCCATCACCATCCAGCCGGAACCGCCCTGGCTGGCATAGTTAGTCGCCGTGGGGATATTGGCAAAACGGGGGGTATTCACCATAGCCCATTTCCCCGACTGATCGGCAGCAGGAGTAATGGAGCCGATGATCCAGCAGCCCTGAAGGGTTCCCACCACCGTTCCTTTGTTCATGGTTGCGATGTAGGAGTTCCAATCCGGCACTTCAAGGAGGACGCCGCTGTCCATAAGGGCCTTGTAGGTCGTTATTATTTCCCGGACCACCGGGTTGTCTTTGATGTAGGGCTTGCCTTCGGCATTGAATGTCCAAGTCCCAGTGCTGTGAAGCTGCAGCTGCGTAAGATCGCCGCCCCCGGCCACAAAAGAGAACAGGGGAAGCCCTATCTTTTCTTTGACAATCTTGCCCAGTTCTATCATCCTGTCCCAGGTTATATCGTTAAAGTCTGAAACCTGGAGGCCCGCCTGCTCGACAAGGTCCCGGCGCAGGAAGAAGGCGGTGGCGCCGTTGTCAAAGGGTACGCCGTAATTCTGACCGTTGACGTTCCCCACGTCCAGCTTGAACTGGGCAAACTGGCTGATGTCCACCTTTCCGTTCACCGGCAGGAAGGCTCTGGGGAAGTTGGTAACGAATTTCTGAATGCTGTTGTCCTGCATCAGAATAATATCCGGCAGAGTGCTGGTATCGTTGGCTGAAAGGGCGGTCAAAAGCTTTTGTTCGATTTCCGTAATGTCCTGAACGTCCAGGCTTAGATTCGGATGATCCCGTTTGTAAATTTTCTCCGCCTCCTTCATGGCAAAAACGTTAAAATTGGGATCCCAGCACCATACCAGAAGCTCAACCGGCGCGTTGGGGTCCGCCGGGGCAGCCTCTTGTTTCTTGGAACATCCGCCAAGAAACAAGAGCGCCATTAACAGCGCCATCATGCACACCAATCCAAGTCTTTTCATACTCATCCTCCATGGGTAAATAAATTATGCGTTTTAACACCCGCCGGTTTCTTATATAAACGCCTCCACAGGCGTTTTTCCCTAAAAAAGAATGGGGGGGGGGGGGGGGGTTAGGTGGTGTTTTTGAAATTTTTTTGTAGCAGGTGATGGGGGGGGATAAAAAAAACAAGATGGGCGTTAAAAAAAAAAACAAACATTA
>JAISOQ010000009.1 GCA_031275515.1 Treponema sp.
GGAACTCTTCCCTGAAATCCTGGGCGGCGTCAAAAATGTCGTCGAAAATTTCCCCAAGGTCAAGATAGCTTCGCGGGTTTTTCATGGTTACTCCTTCGGCTTCCCTCTGCGGAAACCACACATTCCCTTATACGGCGGAACGTTTGTGTGATAACCGGCCTTACGGCCCGGCGGCGGCCCCCTGCGGCGGCCCGACCGCCTGTGGCGGTCATACGGCTAATATACCCCGATACGGGCGGAAAAACAAGCGTGCGCGTTGCCTCATCGCGTCTTTCACGGCCGGCGACAATCCGGTATTACATGGTTATTACTGACACACCGGCCGGAGGGTTTCCCTTTCCGCGTTTTCTAAGCTATCTTTGACGCTATGGGTGTTACCGTTGAGAACCTGATGAGCCTTCCCAGCCTGCGGGAAGCGGCGGTGCTGGGAGGCCGGAACGGGCTTGGAAGAACCGTCAACTTTGTCAGCGTCCTGGAGTATACCAAAACCGACGATGTCCAGGACTATATGTTCAACGCGGTCGAATTTCTGGGAAATGAACTGGTAATCACCTGTTTTGCCGATATTAGGGACGATCCCGAGGCCCAATGCGTGAACCTTCACCGCCTCGCGGAGATCGGCATGGCCGGGGTCATCCTGTACTATGTCGGGGTGGTCCTGCCTGAGGTAAACCAGAAATTAATCGATACCGCGGACGAACTTGGTTTCCCCCTTATCTGTATGCCCCCTAACCTTAAAAACCTCCGGTACAGCGAAGTAATTACGGAAGTCATGGAGGCGATCATCAAGGACCAGCAGACAAAAACCGATTACCAGGCGGAAATGCTTGAACGTATTTCCCGGCTTCCCGTTTATCAGCGCAGCATTGATACCGCCATGCGTATGCTGAGCGACCGCCTCCGGGTATCGCTGCTTTTGTCCGACACCTCGGGGAATCTGCTGAACAGCGTATGCTGGCCCCGGACTCTTACGCCGGAACCGGAGAAAATCATCGCCGGGTTTATGGAGAATCCGGACGCGGCGGTTACCGAAAACCAGATCCATATTACCCGCACGACGGTTCATACCGCTTCCAATTACCGGCTGGATCTCTATATCCTTAAACAGGATGAACACGTTAAGAGCGAAGACACCCGGCAGATCACCAACATACTGCGGATATGTATCAACCTGTTAAGCGAAAAACACGGGGAACAGGTGCTGCCGGAGCTGGTGCAGACCATCCTGCGAAACGAGCCGGTCAGGATGAGGCATATCGCCCGGGTTTTCAACATCGACGTGGCCTCCATTCATACCATGTGGATTGTTACCCAGGAACAGGCCGACTACAAGAACAGCCGCCGTCTCCTGTCCATTACCCGGGAAGAACTGGCCCCTATTGTAAAACCATTGTCGCCGATATTTACAATCAGGATGTGGTGGCCTTTACGGATGAGCCGGTGAAGGCTGATGTTTTTCTTATTGCCGACGACGTCAGTAAAACTATCAGGAAGGCGGGGATCGGCGCGTCGATTACGGTGTGCTTTAATTTGCAGGATACCGCCCAGTCCCGCCGGGCCTATCTTCAAACCAAAAATGCCCTGGCTACGGTCCGGCAGTTATACCCCCGGAAGCGGGTGTTTTCGCAGCATGACGCCGCGTTTGCCGAGTCCTGCCAGCGGATCATCGCCCAGGGAGAAGCGGCGGTAAAAGAACGGACGGCGATCCTCGACTGCCTTGTCCCGGATGACGAGCGGCAGTCGGGGGATATGCGCGCCACCCTGGCGGCCTTTCTTTTGGACGCGGACAGCAGCCTTGAAAAATGCGCGGACCTGTTTTTACTTCACCGGAACACCATCAAGTACCGGCTCCGGCATATCAGTGAGCGGCTTGGATTCAAAATCGGACATCTGCCGGAGACCATGGAAGTCTACACCGCCGCCGCCCTTGAACGGATTCTGGGCAGAAAGTAGGGAGCGGCGGCCTTTGTCAAATTCGACAAAAAAAGACTTATTTTTCTTATTTCTATACAAAGTAACAATGCCGTTTTCACTTTACAATACCCCTAAAGTCAGAGGACTCATACGTTTAGAAGACTTAAAGCGTCTCTAAAACCGCGGTTTTAGAGGTCATGACAACAGGAGGTGTTATTATGGATGATCTGGTAAAGGGGTTTCAGATCCCTGAAGACAAAAGGCAGAGCTGGATAAGCCTTGCCGCGGTTTGGATAGGCACCATGGTCTGTGTCCCCTGCCTGATGGTTGGCGGCTATCTTTCCATGGGCTTCCCCGTTTCGGGCATCCTGATAAGCTGTATTATCGGCTACGGGATTATATGCGCCTTTATGTGCTTTATGGGCATGCAGGGCTGCGATACCGGCGTACCGACGGTGGTTATGGCCGGTAACGCCCTGGGCGAAACCGGGGCCCGGTTCTTAATCAGCCTGCTTCTGGCCGTCGCCTGTATCGGATGGTTCGGCGTACAGGCTTCGGTCTGCGGCAGTTCCTTCAGCGGTATGATCGCCGGCGTAAGCGGCGTCGCCATCCCCAATGTGGTCAGCTCGATCTTCTGGGGTGTCGTGATGCTCCTTACCGCCATGTTTGGATACAACGCGCTAAAATACCTGAACTACATTGCCGTACCCGCCCTGATCCTGGTTTTGGTCTACGCCCTCTACGCCGCCCTCATCCGGGACCAGGGCCTTCCGGCGGTTCTGGCCTACCAGCCTTCCCAGCCCATGACCCTGGTTGCGGGCATCAACCTGGCGGTCGCCACCTTCGCGCTCGGCGGGGTTATCTCCGGCGATTTCTCCCGGTACGCGAAGAACCGGAAAGACGTGATCAAATCAAGCGTCATCGGCGTATTACCCAGCGGCCTGATAGTTATCCTTATAGGCGCTTCCTGCAGTATTGCCGCGGGGGAATATGACATCACGAAAATACTCACCGGTTTGGGGCTCCCCGCCTTCGGCCTTATCGCCTTGGTTCTGGCTACCTGGACCACGAATGTTACCAATGCCTATTCCGGGGGCATCGCGGTCTCCAAAGTGCTCGGCCTGGGGGAAGACAAATTCAAGATTACCACCGGAATTGCGGGAGCCGTCGGTACCGTTCTTGGAGCAGTGGGGATCATCGACAGGTTCGCAGCGTTTCTGAGTATTATTACATCCTTGATCCCTCCGGTGGCCGGGGTGGTTATTGCCGCCTATTGGATAACCGGAAAGGGAAAGAAGGAAAATTTCAGGGTCGTTCCCGGCGTAAACTGGGCGGGGATGATCGCTTTTGTATTGGGCGCCGCCGGGGCCTTTATCACGGCCAATGTTATACCCTTCTTCGTGGCGCCGGTTAACGGCATCGTCATATCAATTATCGCCTATGTGCTTTTGATACGGGTTATCCCGGCCAAAATAAACGGGAAGCCATGATGAAGGTTCTTACTACGCTGCCCATCAGCGGCTGCGGCGGGACGGAGACACGGTCCACAGGATCGGGTACCATTGAAATACCTCAAGGAGGCTTTAAGCGTGAGGAAGATTGGAATACAGGAACTTGACGACATAGCCCTTGGCGCGGCTCTGCTTGGTTCAGGCGGCGGCGGGGACCCTTATGTGGGAAAACTTGTCGCCCTGGGGGCGATTAAGGAATGCGGGCCGGTTGACCTTTTAAGCGTCGATGAAATTCCTGACGACGCTTTTATCGTACCCATCGCCATGATGGGGGCGCCCACGGTGCTTGCGGAAAAGGCCCTGGGAGGTAAGGAATACAAAACCCTCTACGATATGGTATCCCGGTTCTACAACCGGCAGATATTCGCCTTTATGCCCATAGAAGCCGGCGGGGTAAACAGTATGCTGCCCTTTGCCGCCGCGGCCCGTCTCGGCCTTCCCCTGGTTGATGCGGACGGCATGGGCCGGGCTTTCCCCGAATTGCAGATGGTCACCTTTACCATAGCCGGCGTCAACGCCACTCCTATGGCCCTTACGGATGAAAAGGGAAACAGCGTTATATTCAGAACCGTCACCAACAAGTGGACCGAAGAATTGGCCAGGGTCGTTACCATGAGCTGCGGCGGTTCCGCCTCGGTGAGCCTCTATTGTACCGACGGAAAAATCGTAAAACAGTACGGGGTGCGGGACATTGTTACCCGGAGCGAAAAACTGGGCAGGGCCATCCGCAGCGTCAAGGAGGGGGCCGGCAACCCGGAGGAGAATTTTCTTGCCGCCTCTGAGGGCATCAAACTCTTCCGGGGAAAGATCACCGACGTACTGAGGGAAGTCCGGGGAGGCTTTAACTTTGGGAAGGCGCTGCTTGAAGGCATCGGGGAGTACAAGGGCCGCTCCGGGTATGTGGAATTCCAGAATGAAAACCTTGCCGCCTCGGTGGATGGAAAAACAGTGGCGACCACCCCGGATCTTATCTGCCTGGTGGATACTGAAACCTTCAATCCCATACCCACCGACGCCTTGCGGTACGGCAAACGGGTACTGGCGATTGGACTGAAATGTTTTGAAAGCTGGAGATCCCCCGAGGGCCTGGCCCTGGCAGGACCCCGGTACTTTAAGTATGACCTTGATTATGTTCCGGTGGAGATCAGGGCAAAGGAGGCGCTGTCATGTACCGGCTTGGCATAGACGTAGGAGGCACCAATACCGACGCCGTATTGATCGACGGGGATCTCAATATTACCGGGGAAGTAAAACTGCCTACTTCCGCGGATGTCCGCAGGGGCATTTCGGCGGCCATTGCCGCCATCATTCAAAAATCAGGGATAAACCCCAAACAAATTACCAGGGCCATGCTGGGCACCACCCAATGTACCAACGCGATTGTCGAGGGGAAGCACCTCGAAAACATCGGGGTACTGCGTATCGCCGCCCCCGCTACCCTGGGGCTTCCCCCTATGGTTGACTGGGCCCCTGATTTGCGGAACATTGCCGCGGAGGTCGAAATAATCGGCGGCGGCTTTGAACATGACGGCAAAGAAATCGCCCCCTTTAACGAGGCCCAGGCCCGTTCGTTTTTTGAAAGGTGTAAAGAGAAGGGAATCCGCTCCATTGCCGTGAGCAGCGTTTTTTCAACCGTCCGGAACGACCATGAAGAACGGGCGGAGACGCTCTGCCGGGAGATCATGGGGGGCGACGCATACGTTTCCCTGTCCGGCAAGATCGGCAGTATGGGCCTTATCGAACGGGAGAACGCCACCATCCTGAACGCCGCCTTGTACAAGGTGTCCAAAATGTTTATCGAGGGATTCATCAGGAGCCTTGAAGAGCAGGGCATCGTCAATGCGGAGGTTTATTTTTCCCAGAATGACGGAACCCTGATGAACGCGGAAACCGCCCGTAAATATCCCATCTTTACCATTGCCTGCGGCCCTACCAACAGCATCCGCGGCGCAAGCTATCTTTCCCAGTTCAACGACGCCATAATCATTGACGTGGGCGGAACCACCACCGATATTGGCATCCTGCAGCATGGGTTTCCCCGGGAAAGCAGCGCTGCGGTTACCATCGGCGGGGTGCGTACCAACTTCCGTATGCCCGACGTGGTTTCCTTTGGGCTGGGCGGCGGAAGCGTCATCCGGGAAAAGGACGGCGGCGTAACGGTTGGCCCCGACAGCGTGGGCTATCAGATCACCAAAAAAGCCCTGGTCTTTGGGGGCGATGTACTGACCGCTACGGATATTGCGGTCAGGCTCGGCATGGCCCGCATTGGCGATCCCTCCCTGGTTTCGGGTATCGATCAGGGCCTTGCCGAAAGAGCGATGGAACGGATAGTTACCCTGGTTGAAGAACACATCGACGCCATGAAGATGTCCCGGGAGGATGCGGATGTTATTCTGGTGGGGGGCGGTTCCATCCTGCTTCCCGATCGTCTTGGGGGGGTAAAACGGCTGGTAAAACCGGATCATTTTGCGGTAGCCAACGCAATAGGATCGGGGATCTCAAAGATCAGCGGGGTTTACGAAAAACTGGTGTCCTACGATGAGACTCCCCGGGAACAGGCCCTGGAGACCGCCCGGAAGGAAGCGGTTGAGGCCGCGATTCACAGCGGCGCAAAGCCTGAAACGGTGGAGATTGTAGATGTCGAGGATGTCCCCTTGCAATACTATGCGGGCAGCACCTGCCGGGTAAAGATAAAAGCCGCAGGGGATCTTGCCTGACGAAAGCGCCCCAAGCCGGCCCCCGAAAGGGGGCCGGTTTCCCGGGGACGAGCGAATTAACGCTAATTTATCCGAATAATTTGTGAAAATTAGCGTTAATTCGCGGACCTTCAGAATTCCATTGAACTCACGTTAAATATAATTCAACAGATATAGTGCTTCTTGATACTCCTCTAAAGCGGATATACGGCTTCCATTCCGGGGTGATCCGCCAGCACAGCCTGTTTCGCCTCAAGCCGGTCGTCATTTACCGCAGTCGCCGTAATACGCCTCCAGTTTACGCTGTTGCGCTCGTGGGCGACAATGGCAATACGGGGATTCGCCGCCATTTGTTTTGAAACATTTTTCGCTTTGCCCGTTATAATAATGTAGAGCTTCCCTTCAAAAATCGCCGCGGTTCCAAAGGGGCGCGCCTGCGGCTGATCCCCGTCAACCGTTGCGATGTAATAACCGTGCAGCCGCAAAAAGTCACGCGCTTCCTGTATGGAACCTTCAGTGAACTTAAATTCGCTTTGCGCCGCTGCTGGTGCGGAACTGCATGATACTAATACCGTGAATACGGCAATCCCCAGTAACAGATACATCTGTTTCCTCATAATGCTTCCTTGTGTTTAAAGTCCACATGACTGTTATCTATTCTATGCCCTGCCGCTTCCTGCGGCATAAACCGCTTTTTCCGACACGTACAAAAAATTAGGATTTTGAAAAATCAGTGCCCGTTGTGATAGTTTTCTGTTCCTCAAGCTGCGGTTAATAAATTTGAAAATTTATTAACCGCAGCTTGATATGCGTCATTTCCAAGCAGCAAGCGCAGCGGCGGATTTTGAGACTCCGCCATATTGATAACCGCCTCCGCCGCCTTTTTAGGGTCCCCTGGTTGTTAACCTTGACCACCGGCATACATATCAAACATTTGATTGAACGTTTCTTGATAATCCGCTATAACAAGACGTGTTTTAACGGAAGAACGTCCAGCCCAATCCGTGCGAAACCCGCCCGGCTCAATCAGCGTTACATGGATGTTAAACGGGGCGATTTCTTGTACAGCGTCTCCGAGATTCCTTCTACGGCATATTTTGTCGCGTGATAGTAACCCAGCGCTGTGTTCGCTTCATTCCCCCGCGTCAGATCCGTTATAGCATCCCGGTTTCTTGCCGTTGCGGCAACCTTACAGCCGGCTTTTATTGCCGCCTCCGCAATCGCCCGTCCAAATCCGGTGGAACAGCCGGTAATGAACCACACCTTTTCATTTACCATTTATACCGTACTCCTTGTGTTTAAAGTCCACATGACTATTGTATGTTTTGCCGTTGACACCGGCATATAACCCGGGTTTATATATTTTTTCCAGTAAAGCCGCCATCCGCCTTACCTTATATTCAATTTCATCATGATTGATCTGTAACTGGTTCCCGACCAGCGCTGATGCGATGCCGTGAGCGTAGAGCCGCATATCAAAAAACATAGCATCCACCGTCTTGTTATCGCCGTATATCTTTTTCCGTCCTTCACACAACTTTTCATTGCCGGTTTTACCGTTCTTGTCATTAAAAATTGCGAGAAAGGGACGCCCCTTATATTCATTTGACTGATATTGCAGACGAAAGAGATTTGGTTCCTCCAGGGCGAAATTGATATAGACTAGATAGATATTCGCCAAAAGCTCTTTATCGATGTTGATGTTGTTGTATAGGGCCGCATGGTATTGTTCCGCCATGTGAAAAACTCCGGTTTTCAGTTCCGCCATATTTTCAAAAAAGCTGAAAACCGGCTGGGTTGAGGAATTAAGACGCCGGGCAATGCCATTTCTCTAAAAGTGCGGATTTGGGAAAGGCTATATCAAAAAAGAAGGGTTCCTCCCCGCTCCATGAGACCGGGAGGAACTGTTAAACCGCCGCGTCACATTTCAAAGGTTTGTTGTACCAGGGTTCCGCCTTCCGCCGCTTTTTCCGGGTATCTGCCTGGACGGAAGAAGCCGGGGCAGCAGCCGGGGCAGAACCAGGAGCAGCGCAGCCAAAACCGCGATGCTTATGAACAGGGTGACCGCGATACTGATGCCGTACCCCAGGGAAGCCGTGATACCCGCGGCGACATAGCCTATGCAGCAGGCCGCCGCCACGGTAAGGGCATAGGGAATTTGAGTAGCCACATGATCCATGTGCGGGCAGCCCGCGCCGGTTGACGACAGAATCGTTGTGTCCGAAATGGGCGAACAGTGATCCCCGAACACGGAACCCGCAAGAACCGCGGACAGGGAGGTGATGGAAAGATGGGGAGCCGCAATATCGCAGACAGAAATGGTGATGGGAATGAGTATGCCGAAGGTTCCCCAGGCAGTGCCGGTGGCGAAAGAAAGCCCCGCGGCGATACCGAACATGATGAGGGGGATAAAAACAACAGGCAGGCGGGACTGTTCCACCAAACCTGCCACGTAGGGTCCTGTGGAAAGCAGGTCCCGGCAGACCCCGCTGATGGTCCAGGCCAGGGAGAGGATGATCATGGCCTGCACCATGGACTTGATCCCCGCGGTAAGGACGGCAAAGAATTCGGAGAACTTCATAAGGCGGCGGGGAACAAACAGGAGGAAAGCCGTAAAGAGAGACGCAAAGCCTCCCAGGGACAGGGCCGCGCCCGCGTCGGTATCCCCCAGGGCGGCGAAAAGGGACGCGCCGTCTCCCCGCCAAAAACCGCCGTAAAAGAGCATGGCAAGGATCGAAAAAACCACCAGAAACGCTGCGGGTATGATAAGATCGATAACCTTACCTGCGTCAGAAACCGGGATGCGGCTAAGTTCATTGCCCGGAGTCTGTTCTTCCGATTCAGCGACGGCGGCGAATTCCGCCCTGCGCTGGGCATCGGCCATAGGGCCAAAGTCGCCGTTTTTCCGGATACTCATCCAGATGACCATGAACAAAGTCAGCACCGCATAGAGATTCATAGGGATGGACCCCACAAAAGCCTGCATTCCCGAAACGCCCTGCCGGGTGGGGTAATAAGAAATAACCGAAGCCGCCCAGGAAGAAATGGGGGCTATGATGCACACCGGCGCGGCAGTGGCGTCTATGATATAGGCCAGCTTCTCCCGGGAAATTTTATGGCGATCCGTTATGGGTTTCATGACGGCCCCTACGGTCAGGCAGTTAAAGTAATCGTCGATAAAAATGAGGATGCCCAGAAAGCCCACCGCCAGGCTTGCGGAACGCCGGGTTTTCAAATGTCCGGCAGCCCAGACGCCGTAAGCCCTGGAGCCCCCCGCCCTGGTAATGAGAGCCACCAGGCCGCCAAGCATGGCAAGGAAGATAATCATAGAGGCGTTATCCCCGACTTTGGCGATCATCAGATCAACGGTAACGTGAAAAGCCCCGGGAATCCCAAGTCCCGAAGCGGCGCTGTAGATGAGGGTTCCGGACAATATGCCGAAAATCAGGGAAAAAATCACTTCTTTCGTGATAAGGGCTAGTGAAATAGCTATCAGAGGCGGAACAACCGACCACAGGCCGGCTTCCAGGGCTGCAAATTCCATAAGATGTCTCCCGGATTAATGTGGATATACCAGCTACGCTAGCGCATTTTTTCAGGAATATCCAGAGGCCCTATGTCCGCGCCAGAGCAAAGCATTTACGCTTGAATCCTTTAGAGAAGTCCGCCGCGTACACTTTGCCCTGCCCTGCGCCTTTGTGAAAAAAGCTCATTTGGACAAACACCCGGCTAACGCCGCTTCCTCACCCGGAGACATCTCTCCCGGAAGGATCAGGGGGCAGCAGGGCGATGGCGGAAGAAGAAAGCCCTTTGCCAGGAAACGGCGGAACAGGGAGGCGTAGGCATTCTCCTGGAAACCGGCGGCCAGGGTAAGATAGACGCCGCGCCGCCGCCAGGGGCTCCGGCCCAGGGCTTTTCGTATGCGGGGAAATGCCCCCGCGTCCCGTTCCGGGAGGGCTGCGATAAGGTCCCAGACGCTCCGGGCGGCGGCGGCCAGGACCAGGGGGGAAAGGGAATCCTGCCCGGAGACGGGAAAGGCGGCTTCCAGGGCCTTGTCCAGGACCAGGACCAGGGGAGCGCCGGCCAGGGGCAGGGGCAGTACCGGGACCAGAACCCTGACCGCCTCATCAGGCCCGGAAACGCCGCCCGGCCCGGCTTCCAGGAAGGGCCGCCACAGGAGGGGAGACGGTTTCCCCGAAAGGGAAGAAGCGAACCGGGACCCGGGGAAGGCCGGATCGGGAAAGGGTACGGCGGCGTCATACCCGGCCAGAGCCAAAGCCCGGCGGAGAGAAGCGCCGCCGGCGTAGAGGCGAATGGCTCTGCCGGGAAAGAGGCGGGACAGGGACTTGATAAACCGGCCTTCATAACAGCCGGGGAAGGGGACAAAAAGCCCGCGGGAAGCGGCGTTTTTCAGTTCCCTCAGGATGCCCGGAGGAGTATGGCCCAGGACGGCCCGGCCCCCGTACTGCCAGAGGTCCGTCAGCCGGCGTCCGTCTGCGGTGTAGAGCCGGAAATTCCTGGCCCGCCGGACAGCAGGCAGGGAACGGAGAAGTTCCGTCCCGCCAGGGAACAGGGTATCGCCCCATCCGTTTTCATCTGCGCTGCCCCCCCATCCGGCTCCATGATCCGGCGGAGTAACAGAGGGTTCCTTCTGTACCATGAATATCCCTAATCGTCTCCGATTTTGATGAACTGCGAACTTTGATGGCTGCTCAGGAACCGGGTTTCGTGACCGGTCTCGTAACGGACCCGGATGACCGGACCGTCCTCGCTTTCACGGATTTCCATTACTCCGCCATAGCCGTGGTCGTCATGGTAAACCCGGTCCCCTACCCTCCAGCGTCCGTCGGAAGAAACCGCGCCTTTTTTGTCCGGGACGCTCCCCCGCCGGGCGGTTCCCGGAGAGACGGCCTGGCCTGGCGATGCAAAGCCATGCGGAATGTCGCCGATGACCCGCAGGGAGGAGCTTCCGGCTTCCCGGAGGAAGATCGAAGGCTGGGCAGGCATGGTACGGCCAAACATGCGGCGCATGGCGCAGGAGGTAAGGTAAAGGTCATCCATTGCCCGGGTAACGCCTACGTAGAAAAGCCGCCGTTCCTCTTCAAGGTCATCGTCCCGCTTATCTTCCCGGGGAAACACCCCCTGCTCCACGCCGGTCATGATGACCCGGCGGAATTCCAGCCCCTTGGTATTGTGCAGGGTGATGAGGGTCACCACGTTATCCGAAGCGCCGTCTTCCCCGGTGTTTTCCATGGACCGGTCCAGCTCTATGTGTTCCAGAAATTCCAGGAGGCCCATCCGGGTGGCGGGATAAAGACTGGCGGCGTTGGCCAATTCCTGGAGGTTGGCGATACGCTGATTTCCGGCGATCTCATCATGGGAGATGTGGTATTCCGCTATGCCCGCCTCCAGGATCAACCGGACTATACAGACCGAAAGGCCCTCCCCGGCGGAAAGGCTTTCCCGGTTACGGGAAGAACCCCGCTTTGTCCCGGGTTTTTCCTCAGGCCCGGCATCTCCCCCGGCGGAAGGCGCGGCGGCGGTATCCGGCAGGAGGGTCGAAGCCCCGGCGTCAATAGCGGCCAGGAAGGAGGCAAGGCCGGAACGGGCCTTGGCGGAAAGGAGCGGCATGATGCGCCGGGCGGCGGCGGCGAGATCGCCGTCAGCCGGGGAACCCAGAGAAGCCTCTCCCACAACCCGGTCCACCGTGGCGGCCCCGACGCCCCTGGAGGGCTTGTTCACCACCCGGCGGAAGGCCACCTCGTCCCGGGGATTCACCAGAAAGGAGAGGAGGGCCAGGGCGTCCTTCACCTCCTCCCGCTCGTAGAACTTAAGGGATCCCACCACCCGGTAGGGGATGCGGCGGCGGAGCAGCTCCGTCTCGAAGCCCAGGGACTGGGCGTTGGTCCGGTAGAGGATGGCCCAGTCGGAATAGGCGGCTCTGTTCCCGGTCTTGAGGGATTTCGCAATGATTTCGGCGCAGAACGCCACCTCCGCGTCCTGATCCGGGAGAAAGACCAGGGTGGGCATCTTCCCGGCCCCCCGCTCGGAACGGAGGGTCTTACCCAGCC
>JAISOQ010000057.1 GCA_031275515.1 Treponema sp.
GGCCAGGCTTTGGTGATACGCGAAGGCTTCTTCCATGTCCACATCCTTGCCGGTGGGCCATTGGGTCAGCACCTCCTTGCGGATTTTATAAAACTCGTCATGGCTGATACGTTTATTCAGAAGTTCCATGATTTTTAATCTCCTTCTTCATGATTGATAGGGCGGCATCGGGCCAGGTTTCCGCCAGAAGCCCCATCGCCGCCAGGATATATGATGTATCGATAAAGATTGCCGCCCTTTCCGAAGGCTTGAGGGACGCGGCCGCCGCCTTATCAAACAGCGCGTGGCGGGCTATTTTCTTTGCCTCCCGGTTGCGGATCGCCGCGCCCCCGGTAAGGATGAGCCGTTCCACGCAGGTTAAATCCTTGCCGGTCTGCACAAAGGCGCGGCCTGTTGGTGTGTATACTTCCTCAAGGGTCCCCGCGTGGCGTTCCATCGCGGTTTCCACCGCCGCGGATGCCAGGGCAAAGTCAAGCGCGGATTCTTCCGGGGTACCCGGTAATGCGCCGGGATTTGCCCGTAGCCGGGCAATCATGGCCGGGATGTCCCCAGGGTCAAGCCCCGAAAGGGCCGCGAGTTTTTCCGTTCCTGCCGCTTCGAGGACCCCGGCGGCGCTGTACCGCATCCCGATGTCCCCCTCTACGGTACGCTTGGAATGCGGCTCAGGGATTCCTTTGAGGATCGCCTCCCTTTGGGGCATCCCCGATGCCACTGAATACACGTCCGTCGTCGCTCCCCCCAGGTCAACCGCGGCGAGTTCCCCCAGCCCCGCTTCACCCTGTGCGCCTTCAGACAGCAGTTCCAGCCCCCGTTTTACCGCCCCAGGGGTCGGCATGAGGATGCCCGAAACCAACTCCCGCTCACGGGAAAGCCCCCGGGCATGGATGATCCGCTCCAGAAAAAGACCGCGGATTTCCGCCTGGACCGGTTCGATGTTAAGGGTTCCCAGCCTGGGCAGCACATTGGGGCAGCGGATGGTGTGCCAGCCTGCAAGGATTCCGGCACATGCCGCGGAAGCGGAACGGTTGCCCGCAATCAGCACCGGGAAGGGGCCGGGAACGCCCAAAGAAGCGAGCATCTTCGCATTGTGGAGGATACACGCTTTGTTGCCGCCGTCAACCCCGCCGGTTAAGAGAAAAATGTCCGGCTTGATCCGGGCGATTTCCGCGATGTCCTCTTCGGTAAGCTCGTAGGAATAGAGGCCCAGGATCTTTGCCCCTGCTCCCAGGGCGGCAAGCCGGGCTGCCTCCGCGGTCAGGGCCGGGACCATACCGCAGGCAATCATCCCCAGGCCCCCTGCCGCGCTGGAACAGGCGAAGCGCCGGGTAAACCTGAGAGGCCCGGTCTCTTGCTGCAAAAGAGAGATGGCTTCCGCCAGGCCTTCGCCAATATCGGTTTCCACCGTGGTATAGGCTGCGGCGGTTCCCAGCAGGGTTTTCCCCTCCGGGTCCACCGCGGTAACCTTGGTATTAGTGCTGCCGAAGTCGATAAGCAGAATCGCTTCCATGTAACGTTTCCCCTGTCTTCCCTTATTGAAGGCCCAGGTCTTCCTTTAAGGCTTCAATGGCCGCTTCCGGCGCAGTGCCGGGCCCGAAAACCCGGTCAAACCCCATTGCCTTAAAGCGTTGCTCCACGTCGGCAAAGTCCTGCTTACCCACAACGATATTGCCCCCCACGTAGAGGAGGATCCCCATGAGGCCCGCCTCGTCGCACTTGTCCCGAAAACCCCGGCAGTCCAGTTCCCCATGACCGTAAAGGGAAGACACCAGGATAGCGTCCGCCGCGGTTTCCAGGGCGGCCTCAATATATTCCTCCTGGGAGACCATAACTCCCAGATTGGTTACCTCAAACCCCGCGCCGGTAAAAGCATGGTAGAGAATTTTGTTCCCCACCGCGTGTACATCCGCGCCGATAACGCCTATAACCAGCTTTTTCTTTTCCATGCTGACCTCTGTTTTGCACGTCCTGTAATGTTATATAACAATATAATATATTGATATAGTTTTTTGTCAAGAATGATTTTCCACAATTACACGATTTTTTATCTCCGGCGTCCCGTTCAATTCAAATTGCACAATTCCAGTGTCCGCGAATTACACGAATTTCCGAACAAAACCCTATCAATTCGTGAGATCAGCGTAATTCACAGATAAATTTTTCAAAAAGCATTAGACAGAACGCCGGTACGCGGTTTTGAAAGTTCTGGTTGTTTTTATTTGACCCGCGGAATTTTTTTTGAAGTGCGAATTTTATGGCGAAAAAACCTCGTAAGGAGTCAAGTAGCCTAAAACCTTGCGAGGCCGATTGTTGATTTTATCAACAATTTTGTCAAGCTGTTTTTGGGTAAGAGTATCAAAGGGTATTTTTTAGGCAGATACTGTCGTATCAGCCCATTGGTAGCAACCCCGATGGGTAGCTTTATCCCGGTAGTTTCTTTCCCGCATCATACCCCTTTGCTCGGGCAGTCTCGGTGTTTTTCACCTTTTTGGAATCCCTGATTACCATGGTTGTTTTCGCCTCCCTTACGCAAATAACACCCTAAGACAACACCAATTCCCCGAACATGCGGTCAAACCGTGAGACTTCGCCATTTTGCCTACCCCACTCCATATTAGGTAATAGGGGTATACGATATGCCTCTGGAAAAATCCGGGGGCAAGCCGCTCCATGTACAGCCTTCCTTGAGGACATACAGGTTCGCTCAAAAAGGTCATACAGATCGTATGTACGCGGGCGTGTTACCTTTCGGGCTGATTGCAGTTCGTGTTCTATCACCGGGAATTGGTTCCAGGTAATGTCTGCTTGGGCAGGTTGCTCTCATTCCATTCCTGCCTTTCCTGTTGTTTTATTTTATTATACATCCGGTTGGAAATTGGGGAAAAATAAGAGAAGGTGATCTAAAAAGTATGATAAAAAAATCGGGGAGGAGGCTGCCCATTATTTGGGCAGCCTCCTCCCACACCACCGTGCGTACCGTCCGGTACACGGCGGTTCAATGGATTACGTGGAGTACCTCCTACCCCCTGCCTATAC
>JAISOQ010000061.1 GCA_031275515.1 Treponema sp.
CCTTGAAATTCGCAGCTTTATCGAACCGCAGGATCAAGCCTACGACTCATCATGTATCCGAATAATTCGCAGACCTTTAAATTTCATCGAACTCACGTTACATAATTCAAGGGATTTCCGATAATCGCGGATGAATTCTTCATTATTTTGACGGCCTGCATATCTTAAACGGCGCAAGATATCTTAGACAGAACAACAGGCCCCCTTCTCCGTTACGAGGCGGTGAGCCTGCGCACTGCTTCCTTCCACTTCCGGCCCCGGTCGAATTCGTTGGCGAACATATTGAAAGAAGCGCATCCGGGAGAGAGGACTACGATGTCCCCCGGGGCGGCTTCTTCCAGGGCGGCGCGGACAGCGGAATCCAGCGTGTCGAAGGGACCCCTATACCTGATGCCCTCATGGGTAAGAAGGGGGGCGAGCTGATCGCTTCCGGTCCCGGCCAGGAGCGCCAGGGCCTTGACCCCTTTGGCGGCTTCAACCAGGGGGCGGTAGTCCAGCTTCTTATCCGCGCCGCCTGCTACCAGGACTACCGGGACATCGAAAGCGGCGGCGGCGGCGGCGGCGGCTTCGGGGATAGTGGCGGCGGTATCGTTGTAAAAACGTATGCCTCCGGCTTCATGGAAAAACTCAAGCCGGTGTTCGATGCCTGGGAAGGTCCCCAAACTGTCCCGGACAAAGGCCGGGGGCAGACCCAGGTCCAGAAGGGCCAGGGCGGCGGCCAGGAGGTTCATCTTTGAATGAGAGCCTGGAACGAGGATTTTCGCCGGAACCGCTTCAACAGTCTCCCCGCCGGGAAGCCGGACGTAACAGGGGCCGTCCTCCGGTTCCGGCCAGCCCTGGGCCTCATTCCGGGCTGGGGGAACATTGGCGTAAACCAGGGGCCGGCCCCCGGTCTCGGCGAGGAAGCTCCGCCCCCACACATCGTCCTGGGCCACCGTAAGGTCCCGGTAGTCCTGGCCCTGGTAGATAACCCGCTTGTCATCCACATAGGCCGCCATAGAAGGATAACGGTCCAGGTGGTCCTTCATGATGGCCGTAAGGACCGCCGCCCTGGGTTTGAGCAAGGCTTCGCCAGCTTCGCCCTTGCCGTCAGGACAAAGGCGGCCCCGGAGGTCCCCGAGCTGCCAGGAGGAAAGTTCCAGAACCACGTCGTCATCAGCGGAAAGGCTGTCCAGGAAGGAAAGGGGAGAAACCGTGATGTTCCCCCCCAGGCAGGCCGCGCCGGGGAGCAGGCCCTCCGCCCTGGCACGGGACAGAACCCAGTGCAGGGCGGAAGCGGCGCTTGATTTACCCTTGGAACCGGTGACCGCCATGAGCCGGGCGGGATTTCTTGCCAAAAAAAGGGAAATATCCGTTTCTATGCGCCGGCTCAACGCCAAGTAGGGAGAACCGGAGGGTACTCCGGGGTTTTTTATCACCATGTCCGCTTTTCTAAAGTCTTCCTCGTCGTGGCGGCCCAGGACATAACGTATCCCAAGGTCCCCGGATTCCCTTAGTTTTTCCAGGGAAGGGGCCAGTATCTTTTCATCCCGGAGATCGGTAACGGTAACGCTGGCCCCTGCGCGGGCCAGATAACGGGCGGATTCAAGTCCGCCGCCGTGAAGTCCCAGCCCCATGACCAGGACCTTCATTCCCTTGCAGCTATTTATTCCGGAGTTTTGTTCCAGCAAAATTCACCTTCTATAAAGAGCCTGCGGCTCTTGCAGTTTTTCAGGCTTTCAGCCTGCGAACCGAAGGTTTACGAACCTGCGGTTCGACAAAACTGCGAATTTCAAAGCTGTTTTCCCAAAACTGAAGTTTTGGGAAAGCCTCTATATTCAATCATTCCACTCCAGCCTGTCATTCCCCAGCCATTCCTGCCCTATCCGGCAATTCAATAGTAGTGTATAATAATATTATGAAAGCTTGTTTTATTCAATTGAAGGGAAGCTGGCTTAAAGGTTTCGATGTCTTTTTGTTTTTCATCGCTGTCTGTGTTTTTATTCCCGAAGCCGCCGCTCAGGAAAATCTTGAAGGCCGGATCTTTTACGTTGACGGCACTGAATTTACCCTGAGCCTGGGGGGAGTTCAGGAAACTTATGGGCCTGGAATATTGAATTCTTCGGCAATGTCTTTGGGGAATGGGGACAGCATACAAACGGGTCCGGAAAGTTTTCTTGAGTTTCAGCTCCTTCCTGACGGAACAGGGATCAAGGTTGCGGAAAATACTTCAATTCAATTAACCTGGCAGGACAGCCTTCCGGTAATCACCATTTCATACGGGCGTATACGGGTTGTTACGGGACTGCAAGCTCCATCTCCCGCCCTGTATGTCCAGGCGGGAGACGGGATGGTCAATGTCCAAAACGGGGATTTTTGTTTTGATTATGTGATTGCCGCAACGGATTCTCTGAATGAAGGGGTTCTCAAGCCGAAACTTCAGCTGCATGATTTCAGAGGTTTTGCAGAGGCAGCGATAACCGGTAACGCCGGAACGGGGCTTTCCCTGTCCGTCCGCCCCAATGATTGGCCGCCCATCCCGGTGAATGGGGAGGAATCCGTTTCCCTGGAGGTAAACTCCTCCCTTGCCCTGGTAGAGCGTAAGCCTCTGGATAAGGAGATGATCAGGTATTGGAATGAAAACAATTTCCAGGGGACCCCTCCTATTCCTATAGCGGATACGGCCCTAACCTTTGGGACCGCCGTCCAGACTGCAACAACGTCCCGGACGCAGCAGGTTTCCGCGCCGGAACCGAAATACGATTTTACCGCGTCCCAAAGGCGATTGACCCTGGTTAAAAATATCCTCATCATCAGCGGCCTGACTCTGACGGTTACGGGTGCCGCGGCCCAGGCTGTCGGGTATGCTGTTCTAAGCCCGACGGATCCTGCCCTTGCGCGGAGGCAGGCTAACTTAGGATTTATACCTGTAGGAATTGGAATATCGGCGGTTATAGCCTCGCTTTTCTTCAATCCGGCATTTCCCTAGGGGTGTCCGGTGCCGCAGATAGAAATGAGCGCTCCCCTTCCCGTACTGGATGGAACCGGGCAGCCTGTTAATTTTGGATGGGCGAGAAGTCCGCTCTTTACCTACAACGCCTCCCTTGTACGGGGACTTTCCCAGCGGATTATCTCTTCGGACAGGTATATCATTTTTTCTCCTACCTGTCTCATCATTCTGGAAATTCTGGACGGCGGATACCTGGGGTATGCCGGAATATCGGTAGTCTCCCTCAAGGATAAGAAGCGGTCTACCCAGATTTTTCAGACCCTGCTTCCCCTGGGTTCTCTGGGGCTTCCCGATTCCGGTGAAGGCGGGCCTGTCAAGTTTCAGCGGAAGAAACGGGTCAAGATAGAATTCATCCCTATGGAAAAGGGTATCAGGCTTATCAAGGTGGATGTTCCCAAATTCGGGCATCACCGCTATCTCAGGGGGGCGGTGGTCCTGACTCCCCCGGATCAGGCGGAATCCCTTGTTACCCACATGCCCTGGCGGGCGGAAAAGAACGCCTTTATCCTGTCCCGCCGGTCCCCCTGGTATATTGCAGAAGGGGTGATGCAGTTCGGCACTGCGGAATTCGCCTTTACCAAAGGTAATGCCTGGGGAATCCTGGACTGGAACCGGGGAAGCCGCCCCCGGTCGGATGTCCGCTACTGGGCCTCAGCCTGCGGCATTTCCGGCAGCCAGCAGGTCGGGTTCAGCGTGGGCTACGGTTCCGCCGACGGAAGCGCCGGCACGGAGAACGCCTTTTTTGTGGACGGCAAGCTGCACAAACTGGATCGGGTCACCTTTCACATATCCCCCGCAAACTGGCTTGACCCCTGGCGTTTTACCGGAAACGATAACCGCCTTGAGATGACTTTTACCCCTCACCAGGAACGGGTTGATCGCTACCAGCTGGGCTTCCACATCCTGAACCGCCGGCAGATATGCGGCGTCTTTTCGGGAAGCGTACTCCTGGACAATGGGGAGACACTGGAGTTCCGAAACATCACCGGCATCGCCGAACGCCGCAAAACCCGCTTTTA
>JAISOQ010000135.1 GCA_031275515.1 Treponema sp.
AGGCAGCAATACCTTCCAAAACTGTACCGCTCTGGAAACCCTCTCCCTCCCGGCCTCTCCTCCCGGCCTGGGTTCCTCCGTGTTTCAAGACACCGGAAACGGGGCCGGGGCCGGCGCCAGACTGACTATTCTGGTACCCACGGACAAGGTAGAAGATTATGAAAACGGCTGGGGCGTTTCGCGGTACATGGACGCTAATGTTCCTAATGCCCAATACGGCAGCAGCCGCAAGCTGATTATCATCACCGATGGAAGTGATGATTCGCCTTTTTGAGGCCTGACCCTTTAGGAACTGTTCAAGAATAAAATGCGCTGCATTTTATTCTAATTGCTTACGCAATAACGAAATAACTTGCCCAAAAGGTCAAGTTATTTCTGAACAGTTCCTTAGGAGTAACAGGTCCACGGATTAAACGGATTAACGCGGATTATTATACGCCGCCCGTTTAATCTGTGGACTAAATTTTATTAGTCTTGCCGGGCAGAACATCATGCAGGGATTCATCGTTGAAAGCTGCCGCCGGTTATTCCGCGGGGAGCCTCTTTTATGCTCTCGCCGTTATTCTCCGGCGGAAAAAGCAAATGGGTTTGCAGGGCCTATTGACTACTCTTACAGGACAGTTATACACTTTCTTTTTAGAGGTATATTTGGAGGAAAGCATTACCATCGTACTGGATAACCGGGAAGTGTTGTCCGGGGTGTGCGGCGCCAATGACGGGAACCTCAAGGTTCTGGAAGGTTCTCTGGGAGGGCGCATTAATACCCGGGGAAACGAAATCCGGTTTGAAGGGCTTGATGCCGGCGGCGTCAAACGGTTCAAAACGATGATCGACAGTCTTATAGCCGCGGTAGAGGACGGTGAAAGCCCTTCGCCTGAATATGTTAAGGCTTTGGCCGGAATCCGGGAATCTAACGGAGACGAAGATGCCGGAAAAGCCCTTGAGGGAAAGCCTCAGACAGATACGATGCGGGCCGCCCTTATTCACATTCCCCACGGGTTCAACCGTATCTTTCCCCGGAGCCGCAACCAGGCCCTGTACATTCTGGGCATGAGGGCCAGGGACATCTGCTTCTGCATAGGGCCTGCGGGTACCGGGAAAACCTACCTGGCTATCGCGGAAGCCCTGAGCCTGGTCCTTGCCAAAAAAGCCCGCAAACTGGTCCTGACCCGTCCGGTGGTGGAAGCCGGCGAAAGCCTGGGGTTCCTGCCCGGAGACCTTACCCAAAAGATAAATCCCTATCTTAGACCCCTCTATGACGCTATGGAAGCTCTTGTTCCCTTTGAACTCATACGCCGTATGGAAGAGGACCATGTTATAGAGATCGCGCCTTTGGCCTATATGCGGGGGAGGAGCCTTAACAACTGCGTCATCCTTCTGGACGAGGCCCAGAATACCACGAAAGAACAGATGAAGATGTTCCTGACCAGGATAGGCGAAGGAGCCAGGGCGGTCATCACCGGGGACGCTACCCAGATCGATCTTCCCAAGCGGGTTGATTCCGGGCTTTTGCACGCCGTATCCATCCTTTCCGGTGTGGAAGGGATTCATTTCGCCTACCTTAATACCGCAGACGTGATCCGCAATCCCCTTATCAAGAAAATCATACAGGCGTATGATGATAACGAAAGAGCATGATAACGAAAAGATTATGAAAAAAAATGACAACGATTTTGGCGGCAGGTTTCTGAATTCCTTAAAGCCGTCAAAACTCCGGACCGGACCGCTGCTGGCGTCCATAGGAGCCTTCTTGTTTTGTCTGACGGTGACCAGCCTCAGCCGGGGTTATAATCATTTTGGGGCGGAAGACATTCAGGAATTTGAAGTGGGCCGGGTGGCCGACCGGGATATTACGGCGGAACAGTCCGTCTCGTATGTTGACGAGGAAGCCACCGGCCACAGCAGGGCGTCCAGGGAAAAGCAGGTTCCCGCAGTCTTTATCTATTCACTCCAAACGAACGAAAAAATCATAGAAGAGTATAACCGGTTTGCCGCGGTTTCCTCTTCTTTTTTTGCCGAACCGGCCAGGGGGCAGGGATCTTTCAACTACTTCCGTTCCGCTCTGGAGTCCCAATTTCCCGGTTCTTTTTCCCTGAGCGTTTTGGAGGCCCTGTACAACGCCCCGGACCGGGAACAGATGGGGGAATACGGCAGCGCCGTTCTGGGGCAGCTTCTGGAAGCCGGCATCTTCGCCCTCCCGCCGGGACTGGAAGCCTACAACCCGGAGGTGGCGGAACTCCTCCACAATTACGGCCCCAGGACGGAACGGGAGCAGGTGCGCTATGACCGGATAACCACGATGGATAAGGCGGGGGATGCCATAACGCGCCTTGCGGAGGAGAACGAGTTCCCCTTCTCTTTTACCTCTATCGCCGTGTCCCTGCTTATGCCCTTTCTCGCGGAGAACGTCTTTTTTTCCCCGGAGGATACAGAGCAGCGTATTGCCGAAGCCCGCTCAAAAGTGGAACCGGTGGTAAAGCACATAGAGCGGGGCAAGAAGGTCATACGGAAGGGGTTTATCATTACGGATGAAGACATGGCCCGGCTTAAAGCCTTGAGTCTTACCGCCCGCAGCCAGGACCCCCAGTCGTTCATAGGCCGGATCCTGGTGTTTCTTCTGCTCTATGCCCTTTTTGGTTTCCTGGCGGGACAGCGTTTCCTGAACCAGCAGCTTGCAGCCCGGGAGGTTTACCTTCTCTGCATCCTGGCTGCGGCGTATATTGCCGGTTCCGTTTTTATCCGGAACTTTTCTTTTATCGGGGATTTTCCCGCGGCTCTTTGCCTGCCCACCGCCCTGGTGGTGATGCTCCCGTATATTCTGATCAACTCCCGGATTGCGGTAATCATGGCTCTGGTTCTGCCTCTGGCAAGTTTCCTCGCCGGCGCTTTCGATACCCAGTCCTATATTTTCGCCCTTACCTCCGGGATAGCGGCGGTCCATACCCTGCGGGGGGCCGAGCGGCGTATAGACCTGGTTAAGGCGGGCCTCGTCATAGGGGCGGCTAATTGTATCGCCATCCTGGCCGTCCTCCTCTCCCTCCGCAGCCCTTTGGAAAACTACCCCGGTTTCCTGTTCTGGGCCGCGTTTAACGGCGTGGTTTCGGGGATACTGCTTCTGGGTTTCCTCCCCTGGCTGGAGTACGCGCTGAATGCGGTAACCACCTTTAGACTCATAGAACTCGCGGACCTCAATTCCCCTATTTTGAAGCGTCTTTTCAGCGCCGCGCCGGGGACCTACAGCCATTCCCTCATGGTGGCAACCCTGGCGGAAGCCGCCTGCCAGGAAATAGGGGCTAACCCCCTGCTGGCCCGGGTGGGAGCCTATTACCACGATATAGGAAAGATAGATAATCCCGACTATTTTGTGGAGAACCAGACCGCCTATAACAAACACGACAACATAGCCCCCCGGCTTTCGGCAACGGTGATCCGCAGCCATGTAAAACTGGGAGTGGAAAAGGCCCGGCACCTCAGCCTTCCCCAAAAGGTGATAGATATTATCGCCGAACACCACGGCAATTCGGTGATAAGCTGGTTCTACCACGAGGCCCTGAAACGGGAAAACCTGGTGAACCAGGAGGATTTTTCCTATCCCGGAACGCCTCCCCGTTCACGGGAATCCGCAGTGGTCATGCTGGCGGATGTCACCGAGGCGGCAGTGCGGACCCTCGAAAAGCCTTCGGTAACCCGGCTTGAAAAGTACATCCAGGAACTCATCATGGGGAAATTTGAACACGGACAGCTTTCCGAATCCGAGCTGACCTTTCGGGAACTGGAAACTATCAAGAAAGCCTTTGTCCGGGTCCTGGCCGGCCATTACCACGCCCGCATCGAATATCCGAAAATCAACAAAGAGAAAGATGCAAAAGATGCCAGGGAAACGCCGGAGCCTAAGCAGGAGCAGGTCTCTCACAAGAACGGGGGCCCTCATGAACCGCGTTGACGTACATGCCGAAGAGGTTCCCCTTCCCGGCTGGGCAGGCGCTCTTTCAGGCTTTGCCCTCACTGTCCTGGACTCCCTGGGTAAAACAAACTGGGACCTCTCCATTCTTCTCTGCAATGACGCCTATATACAGGCCCTTAATTCCCAATACCGGGCTTTGGACGAACCTACGGATGTGTTGTCCTTCTCCCTGGGGGAAACCGTTCCGGATGCCGGGGGCCTTGCGCGGTATCTGCCCGGGGACATTGTTATCTCCCTGGAAACCCTGGAAGAAAATGCGCGGTATTTTCATGTAAACAAAGATGAGGAGTTGCGCCGTCTCGTAATACATGGCATTCTTCATTTAGATGGAATGGATCATGAAGACAATGAACCATTCCGGCCCATGTTGCAGCTTCAGGAAGAACTATTGGAAAAACTGTCCGGGAAACCGGTGATTCAGGAGGGCGCGGTGACTCAAAGGGGACCGCTTGTTACAGGAGGAACGGAGCTGAAACTATCATGAGTGCAGGAGGCTTTGTTAAATCTTTCTTTAAAAAAGGTGAGATGAATAAAAAGACCTATGATTCTCTGGAAACGGATCAGCAGGAAATGATCCGGGGGGTGGTGGAGCTGTCGGAAACCACGGTCAAGGAGGTCATGGTCCCCCGGATAGACACGGTGTTCCTGTCTGTGGATACTCCCAGGGATGAACTTTTGGCGGCCATCTGCGAAAGCGGACATTCCCGTTTTCCGGTATACGAGGAGACTATAGACAACGTTATCGGCATCCTCTATGTAAAGGATGTGCTTCAAATCCTGGTTAAGAACGGCGAATTCGATATCCGCAAACTTCTGCGGAAACCCTTTTTCGTCCCTCTTTCCAAACATATCGACGGGCTTCTGAGGGAACTCAGGCGGCGGCGGGTCCATATCGCGGTGGTGGTGGACGAGTACGGCGGGGTGTCGGGTATAGTCTGCATGGAGGATATTATCGAAGAGATCATCGGGGACATACAGGATGAATTTGACAACGAGCAGGACGATATTGTGAAGCTGGGGGAAGATTCCTACCTCTGCGACGCCAGGGTAAACCTGGAGGATCTGGGGGAGGAAATCGGGGTGGAGTTCCCGGTTGAAGATTTCGATACTCTGGGCGGTTTTGTCTTCGACCTTTTTGGGAAGATTCCGGTTAAATACGAAAAAGCCGGGTATGCCGGCCATGATTTTATCGTTCAGGACATGGAAGGGCATAAGATCAACACGGTCAAGATCGTGTTAAGGCGGGCTTCCGGCTCATGAAAGGAAGATTCGCGCCCTTTTTCCCGGCGGTTTTGTACTGCCTGTTATTCGTTTCCCTCCCGCTTTTTCCCCAAAGCCCTTCCCCAAACGGGAATGCGGTCTTTTATTACGGTCAGGGCCGGCAGCACATGGCCGCCGAAGACTGGTATTCTGCGTCGGAAGCCCTGTTGGAGTGTCTCAAACTCAGCCCCTCCCATGCGGAAGCCACCGCTTCCCTGGCGGAGTGCTACTACGAGTTGGGTGAATACGACGAGGCCCTGATCTGGGTCAGGAAGGGCCGGACCCTGGCCCGGGGAAATATGGCCCTGGCGAACCTTGAGTCCGTTATCCTCATCGCCCTGGGTCAGCTCGACAACGCCGCCGAGGTTATCTCCAGCGTCCTGGCCCGGGAACCTTACAACCGGGACGCTCTCTTTGCCGCGGCGGAACTGGACGTAGCCCGGGGCAGGGCGGGGGATGCCCTGACCCGCTACCGGGAAGTGGCCCCCCGTTATCCCGACGACCGGCGTCTTCTCATTTCCCTGGCTCTGGTCCAGGGGTCCCTGGGTGACGCCGACGGCGCCCGGGTATCCATCGAAAAGGCCCTGGCTTTCCACCCCGATGATTACCGGGTCTACTATTACGCCGCCTATCTGGACGCCCAGGCCGGTCGTCTTTCCCAGGCCATAGAGTACGCTTCCGAAGCTCTGGTCCTGCGTCCCGGCTTCGCCCAGGCCCGGTCCCTCTTGGCTTCCCTCCGCTATCGTTCAGGTCAGTACGAGGAGGCGTCCCGGCTTGCCGACGAGTCCATCGCGGTTGACCGGGACGACATCAGCGCCTGGTATCTCAAGGGCATGGCCTGCATCCGCATGGGCCGCAGAAGCGAGGCGGCTTCCATTCTTGCCGCCGCTGTCGCCATCAACCCGGAAGACGAGTTCGTCCGTACCGCCCTGGAAGACCTCATTATTTCCGATACCCCTCTGGAAGACCCTGGCCGCGCCCGCTGGGCTTCCTGGCATTTTAGCCGCGCCCGGGGATACCGGTCCCGGAACCTGGGGGACCAGGCGCTGTTTGAGTACCGCCGGGGTCTCAGGCTCAATCCCTATGCAGAGGATCGCTTGGAATACGCCGATCTCCTGCGGGTAGGGGGTTTTCCCGCCCGGTACCTGGAGGAGTTGAAGTTCATGCAGAGCCTGGGCCTTGGAAACCAGGTCATAGCCGATGCGGTGGAAACCTACGATGCCCTTCTCGTGGATGCCCTTCACCGGCGCTGGTCTGTGAATCCCGTGGAGACAGCCGCTTCGTCCCGGCACTGGAAACTGGCGGTCTTCTCCGTGGCTTCCCAGTCCGCCTTTTACCACGCCGACGCCGGGAGCGTGGCGTCTTCTTTCATCAAGGACCTTCTGGTTCATGACCGGAACGTGGAAACCCTGGAAACGGAACTCAGGCAGCCATCCTTCTCCCAGGCCTTCCGCACCGCCCGGGAAGCCGGGGCGGACTATTTTCTGGTGATCTCGGTTTCGGAAAGCGAGCGGGACCTTTCGATCAAGGGAGAGCTTTTTACGGCCCGTACCGGATCCTCTGCGGGAACCTTCTCCGCTTTCAGGACCGGACCGGACCGGCTCCGTAACGCCTCCCGGGGCATTACGGATCAGCTGGCCGCGGCCCTGCCTTTCCGGGGTGAACTTCTGTACCGCCGGGCCTCCCAGTCCCTGTTGGACAAGGGCCGGGCCGACGGCGTTGAGGCCGGGCAGGTCTACGATGTGGTGAAGAAGGGCCGCGCCGCCGTCCTCAACGAAGGCGTGGGCCTTGCCTATTCCCCGGAAGACGTGGCGGGAACCATTTTTATCAACCAGGTGGATGAGGAAATAAGCCTTGGAACCCTGAGCCGTTCCGGTTTCTTTGACCGCATCGAGGCGGGGGATGAGGTTATCCTGCAGAAACAAGAAGACGAACAGGCCAGGGGCGCTGAACCCCTGGCCAATCCGGAGCTGAGAGCTTTGCTGCGGAATCTGCGTTGAACTGAGAGGCTTTCCCAAAACACCGGTTTTGGGAAAGCCTCAAACTTCCTCGGATTTATTTTGGTCGCCTTTACAAAAATACTCCTTTTCTAACAGTGTCTAAAACCTCAAAAAAGTCCGGCCCTTTGTTGATATCCATAATGGCGGAGAACTTGACCATCATGGATAAAGGGGCCGGACCAGGACTGGATCAGTCATTTACCACCGGCATAGCCGGTGGCTTGAGGAAGCCCCCTTAAAGGGGGCATTTTAGTTTATCTCTGGTCCATCCAGATTCAACAGACCTTGTCGGCCTTTATCAAGTTCTTCCTGATTCTTGATGTATTCCCGTATTTGTTCTTCGTTCAGTCCTACTGTACTCACACAATACCCCCGAGTCCAGAAATCCTTGTTCGTAACCCTTTCGTTACCTTCAAAACTTCCCGGTGTATTCTTATGGCACTTTTCCCTTTCAAATATCTGATCGTCATCGCTATACTGTATTTCGGCGGAACCGATATTCCCACTGCCTTTTCCGGAGGCTTCCTCAGGAG
>JAISOQ010000145.1 GCA_031275515.1 Treponema sp.
ACTGTAATTCCACACAGGTATCGGCTAATAATCGCAAGGTCCAGGCTGCGTATCCCTCAGGCGGCGTACTACAGGCCAGGGCAATAATATGGGCTTCCAGTTCTCCGGTCACTTTGGGGGGAACCGGTGGAGTTTCCCGCTTTTTGCGTTGTAAAAAGGCGTTGAGGTCTGCCGCCGTTTCAAAATCCTTTTTCACATTCTGGATGGTCTGGCGGCTTACCCCGATCCGGTGTGCGATGGCTACTTTGGCATCCGGTTTCCGACCGCCTGAAGTATCCAGGGCAAGGATGATGGCTGCCCGCTTCACTAATTTGACGCTCCGTTTCCCGGTTTGTGTAAATACTTCCAGTTCATATCGTTCTTCCGGGTTGAGCGTTATGTTTCGTTTGGTTTGGTTCGTATCATTGATAGTATCCTCCCACTTTCTTCTTTGTTTGTAAAGTTTTATTTGTTACGATGTATTAGCCTCTTGCTTCAATTGTAAGGCTTTATGTATACTCTTTTGGTGTTAGTCATAAAGTGGGTTGATAAACACTTTGAGTGGACATAAAAGGCAAAAAACACTCAATTTACTGCCGATTATTCTCGAAATTTGGCCCAATTTTCGGATGGGAAGCTGTATCAGCCCGTCCGTCAACCCTATTTCGTACTAACACCACTCTTTTCTACAATCTGTGGCTTTAGAGCTACCGTAGATGACGACAGGGTTTCCATAGACGGCTCTACAAGGTTTTCGATGGTGTAATATATAGGGGCACTTCGTATAACAGGACTTTATCCGTACAAAAACATACGAAAAAATAAAGGGGCTTGTATTGAATATAGAAGTACTATAAAATATATAATAAGATTCTATTTATGGATTGTCGACCGGAATAATAAGGATTAAACGACCGCGATAATGATTGAAGATTTAGAACCCTGGTGTTGAGTGGAATGCTTTTGGCAGCAGGGGGGAGGGGATGATATTGAAACGTTTAGTTGCAACATTACTCATCGGATTGGCTGTAGCCGGGTTGGCGGTTGCGCAGAGCGCCGGACTCAGAAGTTTTCGTCAGACTGGCGCTGCGACTGCTGAATTGAGTACCGATCAGCTGGTAGCTTCTCATCCTAGTTTGTCTATGGGGACCCAGCTAAAGGTAACCAATACATCAAACGGAAGGGAAGTTATTGTTACGGTAACGGGTCGTATACCTGCTTCAGGGACGCGAATCATTGATCTTTCTAGAGGCGCATCGGCGCAGCTGGGAATGAACGCTTCGGGTACTACACCGGTGAGCATTGAGGTCGTTCGTAACACAGAGGTGGCGGCGGCTCCTGCTCCTACACCTGCCCCTGTTCCAGAGCCCGCTCCATCGCCGCCTCCCCCGGAGCCGGAACCGGAACCTGTTTCGTTGCCTCCGCCTGAACCAAAACCTGTTCCTGCCCCTGTTGCCCCTGCTCCTCAGCCGGTTCGTGAAGAACCTAAACCGGTTCAGCAAGAGCCTTCCAGGCCTCCTGCGCCTATCACTATATACAATACCATTACGGTAGCGGCGGCTAAACCTCCAGCGGAGCCTGCGCCTACGCCTGCCCCGGTTCCTCCTCCTTCTCCTCCGGCGGAGCCCGCTTCGGCGGAGACTATACCGATAATCATGGTGCCCGCAATGAAAGTGCTTCCGGCCCCGGTTATCACAGTTGCCCCGGTTTATTCTCAAGCGGTTCCGGTTGTCCCGGTAGTGACCGTTCCAGCGTCTAATATGGCGGCGGTTCCAGTCACTCCGGTTTATTCTCAGGCCGTTCCGGCGGCGCCTAAGATGATGACAGTTCCAGTCACCCCGGTTTATTCTCAGGTGGTCCCGGCCGCTCCAGTAATGACAGTCCCGGCAGCTAAGGCGGCGGCAGTGCCGGTTGCCCCGGTTAAGGTCCTTGTAGCTCCTCAGCCCCAGGTTCAATGTGAACCTGAGGTAGTCTATGCCGTTTCTCCTCAGGTGATGTATGCTCCGACGGCGGCGCCCCAGGCGTATCGCCAGGTCCAGGAACCTCAGCAGATTCCATATCCTCCTCAACAGATTCAACAGGTATACATCCAGCCTCAGGCCCCGCAGCCAGCTGTTCAGCCCCAGGTTTCTTATTCCCAGCCTCAGGCCCCGCAGGTGACTGTTCAGGCCCAGGCGCCGGTTCCTCAGTCACCAATAACCGTTTACACGAATCCTCCCGCACCGGCCCAGGGTCCGGTGACGGTTTACACGGCTCCTGCTGCGACAGCCCAGGCTTCGGCAACTGTTTACACAGGCCCTCAGTCTCAGACAACCGTTTACTCCGCTTCCCAGCCTCAGGTTCAGCCGGTTCCCGGCGGCGTCCAGCCTGCCGCGACGGTGATTAAGCCTCGTATGCCCGATCCTGCAAGCCGCGGGGTCTACCGGGTCCAGGTGGGTTCTTACGCCGATCCCCAGAACGCTCAGATGGTCGCCGAGTCCCTGGTACGGATAGGGTTGAGTCCCGCCTATGAGCAGTACGGTCAGGTTTGGCGGGTGGTCATTCCCGGAATCAATGTTCAGCAATTGAATGCCGTGGCTCAACAGCTGAGTACCCTGGGCATAAAAGAAGCCTGGATACGCCAGGAAGGATAGTTTTTCGTAAAAATGCGGAGTCAGGCTGGCTCCGCATTTTTATATCTGTCTCCTTAACGGCATTAGAGAAGGTATAGGACGGCCCTGGCGGTATTACAGATGCAAGAAAAAGTTCAGAAGAATCCGGTTCGTTTAGGGGTCTTTTTGCGTTTCTTTTATAGTAAAGCGTCCCTATGACCGCAGCGCCTCTCCCCAAACCCGACTGGATAAGGGTCCCGTTCCCCTCCGGAGATACCTGGAAGCGGGTAGCGGATACGGTAAAAAAATACCGCCTCCATACGGTCTGTGACGAAGCCCAATGTCCAAATAAGGGTGAATGTTGGGGGGCGGGAACCGCCACGTTCATGATTCTGGGGGATGTCTGCACTCGTTCCTGCCGTTTTTGCGCGGTAAAATCCGAACGGCAGGGGGTTCCGCCGGATGCTGCGGAAGGGGAAAGCATTGCCCGGGCGGCGGCGGAACTGAGCCTTAAATACGTGGTACTTACTTCTGTGGACCGGGATGATCTTCCCCTCCGGGGGGCGGAGCATTTTGCCGCCTGTATCACTGCGATTAAGGGGCGCCTCTCGGAAACCAAGGTCGAAGTCCTTATCCCCGATTATACCCAGGGAGAAATAGCCTGTATCCTGGAAGCCGGCCCTGATGTGATCGCCCATAATGTAGAAACCGTCCGTTCCCTCCAAGAGGTCCGGGATTGCCGGGCCTCCTTCGATAAAAGTCTTGCAACCCTGATGGCCGCCCGGAAACCCTTCCTGCCGGGCTTTCCGGGGGCTCCTATCCCTGTGGTTAAATCAAGCCTCCTTTTGGGCCTGGGGGAGACGGAAAACGAAGTCTTCCAAACCATGGATGAACTTCGCGCCGCCGGTGTGGATATTCTTGTGATGGGTCAGTACCTCCAGCCTACAAGGCGGCAGATTCCGGTAGTAGAATACATCTCCCCTGAAAGGTTCAGCGCCTATGCCCGGGCAGCCAGGGAACGGGGTTTTGTTTCCGTAGTAGCTTCCCCCTTTGCCCGGACGAGTTACCACGCCTTTGAAGCCGCCGCCGCTGCGGGACAACCAGGCGCTTATGCTGATTAAAGGGGCAGGGAAGCCGGAGGGGTGTAAACTTATCCGGTTCAGCGCGGATATTGAGGGCGATACCCTTAAAAGCATACGAATCCGGGGGGACTTTTTCGCCAGCCCCGAAGAAGGGTTTGACCGGGTCGAAGAACGCCTTAGGGAGATTCCCCTTTCAGAAATGGAAGCCTCATTTAACGTCCTCCTGAACGAAGAAGGGGTTGAGGTTTTCGGCATTACCGGGGCGGGGCTTTCATCCCTGGTATACGCTTCCCGGAAACCCGTCTCCCCGGACAAGAAGGGGAATCCATGAACGAAACATTCGTCAAGCCCTATCCGGTACGGCTCCTTCAAACCGGGTTCCACGATTGTTATTACAACATGGGGCTGGACGAAGCCCTCCTGGAGTCGGCAGCCAGGGGAGGCTCTCTCCCGGTTTTGCGCTTTTACGGCTGGGAACCCCGGGCGGTTTCGGTCGGTTACTTTCAGGGGCTTGAAGAAGAAGTGGATATTCAGGCCTGTAAAGATCGAGGAGTGGATGTCATACGCCGCATCACCGGCGGCGGGGCGGTTTTTCATCATGCCGAACTCACCTACAGCATCATCCTTCCGGTCAGCCATCCTCTGGCGGGGTCGTCCATCCAGGATTCTTACCGTATCCTTTGCGGGGGCGTCATCCGGGGTCTGGACCTTCTGGGATTGAACGCCCGGTTTGCGCCTGTCAACGACATAGTCTGTGGTGACCGGAAAATTTCGGGAAACGCCCAGACCCGTCGCATGAATACGGTTCTTCATCACGGCACGGTACTTTTGGATTTGGACCCGGACCTTATGTTCAGCCTGTTGAAGGTCCCGGAGGAGAAGATGAAAGGCCGGCTCATACAGGATGTGAAGGCCAGGGTCACCAGCCTCCGCGCTCAGGGCCTCCCTTCAGGTTTCGCGGAGGCCGAGGCCGCTATGATCGAGGGATTCCGTCAGGCTCTGTGCCTGGAATTCGCCGCTGGCCTGTCCCCGCCGGCCTATCCCGGCGGGCCGGCCTTTGCCGAAGATGATCGGGCCCGGGAACTGGCGGTTAAAAAATTTTCGTCCCCCGGCTGGATCTACAAACGATAGGCCCCATAGGATATACTTATAAGTATGGCTCGTTTCACGCTCTGCAGCGCTCTTCTTTTATTTGTTCCCTTTTTGGCCGGGGTTAAAGGAGAAGAAACCCAATCTCCGGGATCGGTTGATTTTTTCCCCGTCCTTTCTCTGTACGGAACGGTCCTGGAGGGAGAAGTCTCCTGGCGTCCGGACTGGCCCCTTTCCATACCGCCCGACGCCTTTTCTTTTCCTTCCCACGGCGCTTTGGCCCTTACTCTCATCAGGGACAGGGGAGACCCGGCGGAACTACCGGCGGAATTACTGACGGTCAGATGGAACGGCGACGGGCTTCTTTCGGAGTTTCCCTTGTTCAGGGACGACAGCTTTTTTCAGGTCCAAACCCGGTTCGGGCGCGGCGGCCTTATCCGGGGTTTCTCCATAAGCTCGGAAACATCGGCGCCTGAGACAGCCTGGGATATTCTTATTGTCGAATACGAAGAGGGCTTTCCGTCCCTCGTTAAGGTAACCCAGGGGGAAACCTTGTATTTTACGCTCATCGAATACGAGACTTTTAGGGCTACGGAGATCTGGTACAATCAGGAAGGGAACGCCCTGGCTGTTTTCTCATACCAGTATGAAGCGCCGGGAGGCCGTATCCTGCGTTTTATGCGAACAGACTTATTGAGTGGAGAGGAGTCCGCCGAGGCGTACCACTACGACAGCATGGGAAACATATCTGGAATTGCCGCTTCCTCCGGGGAATACGCCGCCTTATATGTTGGAAAAGGCAAGCCCCGGTATTGGGAGCGGACGGTTTTCCGGGAGGCCCTCCCTCAGGAGCCTGCGCAGTCTGCGGCCTTGGCGGATGCTTTGCCGGAAGCGCCGGATTCATTTGGAGCGGCAGGCTTCAGCCGGTTTTCCTTCCAATGGAATGAAGAGGGGCTGTTGGTCCGTCTTACCGGTAATTTCCAGGGGGAGGCCGGTCACGTTTCCGATGGCGGGGCCGGAAATGGGGATGTGATGGAAACAGATGTCCGGTACGAGTACATCCGGGATGAACAGGGCGCCTGGATCGAGCGCCGGGATACCCCCATGATCCGCCGTTCCGGTTTTCTTGTCCCTGGTCCGGTGGAACGGTTTTTTCGCCGTATCGAATATCCGGCGCCTTGACGACCCCAGGGTCGATATCCGGTTCGTGATGACTGGGCAAATTTTTCGTATTGGAGCGTATAAAAATGGAGCCGTCCAAAGATTGGAAGGAGGCGAAATATGAGGAAACCTTACAGGAAGAACTGCGGGGCCTCAAACGCCGCAGGGAAGCGGATCCCGGGTGTACCGCAGAGGATTTGGAGGGAACCCTTAAACACCTTTACCACATGGACGGGGCCGACTGGCTTGGCCGGGGACAGGTCCAGGACATCACGCTGTCCGCCACCATCGCCGCCTACGAGCTTTTTATTTCGGAGTGGAAAGG